>CALJUK010000724.1 GCA_937975745.1 uncultured Planctomycetaceae bacterium
TGGCGGCCGACGCACGCCGTAGTTCGATCCGCATTCCGAAGGTATGCACGGCTGCCACTTTCGCTCGAACTTCGCCATCCTCCACGGACGCCTCGCACTCGACAGAAGGGATTCGCGCCAAGACCGGCCAGAATGGGACGTGCAGTTGCAGCACCTTCTGTCCTGGTTCAAACGTGGCGGTCATCTCACCCTGAATGCCCTCGCCACCGTGGGGGAGCGCAAACCGCGTCACGGACTGCAGGGGCCGCTCGACTTCCGCTGGCATCTCGTCAGCCAGTGTAACTGCCGGTTTGGGTTCGGGCCGGACACTGTGTTGGTCCGGTTGGTTGCCGGTGGACAACACAGGCATCCGATTCGACTTGAGATCAGCCTGCCTGGAATCGCCCGCCGGGAAATGCATTCCTTCCAACATCATCAACCATGCCGCTTGGAGCAGTGTCAGCCCAAGTACGTAGGCCATCCCGAATACTGAGTTGACAGGCAGGACTGCCAGGCCGACAAACAACGGTGGAGACAGCAGCGCAGCCGTTCGGCTGGCAGCGGCCAGACCGGAATTGGCAATCGGCTGGGACTGCGTTCGCCAGGGAGCCTGACGGCAGAAGGCAACGATCCCCAGGACCGCCAGAAATGTCGCCAGCAGGCAGCCAAAAAGAGGCGAACCGGGAGGCTGGAAGCCGCCAGTAGCTCGACGACTGATCAACACAATGGCAGTCAGCATCAGGCCCGACCAGACGGCAAGTTCCATCCCCTGCGGGATGCGACTTTCGCGAGCCAGCCCCGATGACTCCGGTCTGAACGTCGACCGATCCATGACTGCGTCCCCCGTGACCTCTGTGATGCACACGTCATTATGCGAATCGCGGCCGAATGCCAGCCCGCACCAACAACCGCAACAAAAAACGGGCTCCATAGAAGACACTATGGAACCCGCTGCGATGTTTTTTTGCCAACACCGGACCGCGATCCTTTGCGGTGAATCCGGTTTTGGGACTGGCAACTTACTTGGTTGCGAATTGCGGCGTGGGCAGTTCGGCACCAAGCCCGGCCGCCTCACGTAGTTCAGCGGCCTTGTTGGTTGCTTCCCAAGTAAAGTCGGCGTCGTCCCGGCCGAAGTGTCCGCCAGCAGCGGTCTTGCGGAAAATCGGCCGCTGGAGTCGGAGTGTCTCGATAATGCCAGACGGTGTCAACGGGAAGTGTTCCCGCACGAGATGGGCGATCCGGTCTTCGTCGACGGCGTTCGTCCCCGCGGTATCGATGTGAACGCTGACCGGTTCGGCCACACCAATCGCGTAGGCCAGTTGGACCTCGCACTCCTTCGCCAGTCCGCCCGCGACGATGTTCTTGGCCACGTAGCGTGCCATGTAGGCAGCGGAACGATCGACCTTGGTCGAATCCTTACCGCTGAAAGCACCACCGCCATGCCGGCCCCATCCGCCGTAGGTATCGACAATGATCTTGCGGCCTGTCAGCCCGGTATCACCATGAGGACCACCAACAACGAACCGGCCGGTCGGATTGATGTGGTACTTGGTATCCGCGTTCAGCAGGCCGTCCGGAACCGAAGGGGCGATGACTTCTTCGCGGACGTACTCGGCAATCTGCTGCTGCGTGACGCTCTCCGTGTGCTGCGTTGAAAGCACGACGGCCGAGATCGCAACCGGAACCCGCCCGTCATACACGACGGAGACCTGACTCTTGCTGTCCGGACGCAGCCAATCGACATGTCCCGCCTGGCGGAGTTCCGTAATGCGATTGATGATGCGGTGCGCCAGGGCAATTGGCAGCGGCATGAATTCTTCTGTCTGATCGCAGGCGTAGCCGAACATCAGCCCCTGGTCGCCGGCACCTTCCCGATCGACCCCCTGGGCAATGTCGCCACTTTGACTGTGCAAGGCGAGCATGACCTTGCAGGAGTCTGCACAAAAGCCGATGTCGTCGCTGGTGTAACCAATCTCGCGCACAACGTCGCGGGCCACCTGCTCGTAATTGACCTTTGACTGGGAAGTAATCTCACCCGAAAGGACAATCAAATCGGTCGTGGTCAGTGTCTCGCATGCCACGCGGGACTTCGGATCGCCCGCCAAGAGTGCGTCGAGGATCCCATCAGAAACCTGATCGCAGACCTTGTCCGGATGCCCCATGCTGACGGATTCACTGGTAAAAACATATCTCGACATCGCTGACTGACTCCCGGGCGATCTTCCGACCGCCGATCGTGAAACGGCAGACCGACTCTGCCATGGACTCCCGTGATTGACTGACAGGTTGGTCGACTTCCCTCGAAGCCGCCATCGGCCGCAGCCGCATCGACCGCAGGTCGACCGTTGGCGCGTGCTGCCGATCCAACCGGAAAGTTTACACCGGCTAGTCGGCAATTCTGCCGCGGCGAGGAACATCCGACAATGCGCGGACGTTCGACTGCCAATACACCACTAAACAAAACGTGTTAGCGATTGTAGGCGGCCCTCCTGCCGATCACAAGTCAGCCTGTTTTTGGGGCGATTTCTAAGGAAGTCGCGCAGGCCCATCGGCCGACGCCCCCATCAGCCGACGATACCGTCCGCCATGGGATGTCCCAACCGCTCACAAGCGACGCGACAATAAAGTGCGGGCGCGAAAGACAATCTCCACCGGCCTTACGACACGTAGCCCCGCCCCAGGGGTTATGCAGCACGGACTTGATATGTTTCGGCCGCGACTTCCCGGGGACGCTCCGGCAGCAGTCGGCAGAGCAGTTCGACCGTTCGATGCGTCCCGCCAGTCTGCGAAAGGACCCATTGCCTGGCCCGCTGGCCCATATCGCGGGCCGACTTGGGGGCGTCCAAGAACTGCCGGACCGCCCGAGTCAGATCGTACTGTCCCGTCACGACTTCGGCCGCACTCTCGGCGAGGAGTTGTTCGACCGGCTCGCGGAAGTTGGCCGTATGCGGTCCGAATAGAACAGCGGCACCATAGGCGGCTGGCTCCAGCATATTCTGCCCACCGCGCGGGGTCAGACTTCCGCCAACAAATGCAATGTCCGCAAGCCCCCAACAGGCTGCAAGTTCGCCCAACGTGTCCAAGAGGATGACGGTCGGTTCGTTTGTAGGAGCTTCGGGAGGCGACTGCGAACGCCGCTGCAATGAAAGGCCGGTCCGTTCAATCAGACGTGCCACCTCGTCGAAGCGTTCCTGATGTCTCGGGACAACGATCAAACGCACATAACGATGACTGAGGCGAACCGCCTTGTAGGGTTCGATCGCAAATTGTTCTTCGGGCGACTGCGTGCTTCCGGCAATGAAGATGACCTCGCCAGGTTGCAGGCCCAAGTCGCGGCGGAGAGATTCCGTTGCCAGGTTCCCGCGATCGGTCTGCAGGCGATCGAGCTTGATCGATCCCGTGACATGGAGATTGTCTCGGCGACCCGTCAAATCGGCAAAACGTTCCGCATAAATCTCGTTCTGAACAGCAATCAGACGGACTCTCCGTAATGCGGCAGCGACGACCGGGCGAATACGGCGGTACCCGTTGTAGCTGCGTTGGCTCATCCGACCGTTGATAATGGCCAGCGGCACACCCTGAAGGTGGACCGATCGAATAAAATTGGGCCATAGTTCGAGCTCGACCAGAACCACAGCGGTCGGACGAATGCGACGAACTGCCGTCCGGACAGCCCAGGAAAAGTCGAGTGGAAAATAGCAAACGACAGCTGAGGGGAACTTCTCCCGTGCGACCGCATACCCGGTCGACGTGGTCGTACTAATGGCGACCTCACAGTCAGGCCGAGCCTCCTTCAGCTGAGCGACAATGGGCTCCAGTTGGAGAACTTCACCAACACTGACCGCGTGGAACCAGATGCAGGGAGCGTTTGACTCCCGCCGCGGCACCAAGCCGAACAGCTTCTCCGTCCAGCCGTGACGATACTTCCCGTGGCGGAACCGCTTCCACAGCAGGACGGGAGAGGCGGCCAGAAGCACGCCGATGTAGATGCAATTGAGCAACCAGGACACCCAGGCATCCTTTCCCAGGGCGGTAACTTGTACGAACCGAAAACAACTTACACGAAGCCAACACCCTCGGGCGGCCCCTTCGGTCTCCGGCCCGATGAACTCCGGATGCGCCTCGTAATGGGCGAGCAGCCTGTC
>CALJUK010000725.1 GCA_937975745.1 uncultured Planctomycetaceae bacterium
CGGCTGGTCACTTTCCCACGGTCAGCGAGCCCTGAATGGACGGCCCAGTGAAGCGACCGTAGATACCGTCTCCCCAACTCACCTTCGTGCCTGTCAATCCGTTGCGAAGGAGCGCGGTTGTCTTCTCGTCGAGCTCGGTGGCTGCGAGGACTTGACCATCCTGCGAGATGGAAATGTCTCGGTCACCGATCAGGAATTCAAAGGTTGTCGCATTGCCCGTCCACCGGGTGGGGGCACCAAGATGCCCGGGCATCGTGATCCGGTAGACTCGGCCGTACGATTGCCATTTGTCCGGCGCTAGGAACGGGTACAGCTGAGCGTCCCATTTGCAGGGGTGGTTTGCCGACGTCGAGGCGAAGAGAACCGAGGCGTTGGTCACCAGGCTGGTGACTCGCTGTCCCCACAAATTGCCAATGGCGTTGCCGAGATTCTCGATGTCGTACGGGTGAGTGACGGTATCCGTTGGCGCAGGATGGTCGAACATTCTCTGCATGAAGGCCCAGCGGGTGCTGTCGGAGTTGTATCGCCAGAGTTCGCCCCATGGCCAGACTCCGACCAGCACATCGCCTCCGTAGATAATGGTTGTTTGTGCTTCACGCGAACTTCCCGAGACACCTTGCAGTTTTGGTGGCCAGTCCTTCAGATCGGTGATTTTCGTCCCGTCATATTCGAAGATACGACCCGTTGGGTACTGTCCCATCAACAGTCGGTCGTGAAATGCCATTGTGGAGTAAAGCTGGTAGCTGACGCCCAATCTAGGCTCCAGCAGCATTGTCCAGTGGCCGTCAGTAAAGACATAGAATCCGCCCAGGTTTGATCCGGTAACGACCTGTTTTCCCAGCTGTCCCCAGGCAAATGTCGTTTCGCCGACATAGGGAAGTGTCCGCACCGTGGCTTGCGCCAGGTCGATGGCCCCGCCACCCGGCTGCCAGGGGCAGGCGTAGAGCTTGCTGAATCCGTCTTCGTCGTTTTCGTAGGCGCGATAAGGCCCGTCTCCACGATTCACGTGATAGAAGCAAAGGTGGCCGTTGGCATAGAAGAAGAGCTGATAACTTCCGCGTTCTGGTGCCGGTAGAATCAGTTGGCCGTCGAATTTGACCCAGCTCTCTCCAAACTCCAGCAGTCCATTGCCGACACGCATCGTCTCGGAGGTGCCTCCCAACTCGGTCTCTTCATCCCAGCGTCCCGCCTTCGCATTCCAGGACCGGACACCACCGTAGGTTGAGATCAGCTTGCCATCGCGGCCGTACGTGTAGGTTCCGCAAAGCGAGTTAGGTCGTGGTAGCGCTTCCGTCTGGAATGTTCGAACACCGTCTGTCGGACGGATGTAGAACTGGACGGCATGTCGGTCGCCGCGGTATCGCGTGTTGTAAACGTTCTGAAAACCGGCCCCGAGAACCAGCTTTCCATCGGCGGAGACCGCCTGGAAGAGCGTCCCAAAGTTCTGGCCCAGGTCCACGCCGCGGTCTGCCGAAACGGTGAACTTTGTCGGTTCGGCAGCGGTTGCGAATTGAGTACAGGCGAGCAGAAATGCAATCGCGAGAGTCGTTCGAAGCATGACACGCGCTTTCTGTTGCTAGAGGATCTTCATAGAGAATTGGCAATGGATATAACGGCGCAGTGTCGCGCCGACGGTCATTCTGGCTGTGCAGATAACTGCGCCGCCGAGTCACGCAGCAGGATCAGGGCAGTCTCGACCAGCATCTCGCCCGAGCCCGGCTGGACGTTGGAGTTGGTCACCTCGTAACTTCCACCTGCATAAGCCGCCCGATGCGGCACGTAAATCGTCTCCACGGCGTTCGAGAGTTCCACGATCAGCGTCGTCCGGAAGGGGGAGGCCTGCTTGATGGCCGATCCAAGGTCCACGAATACCTCGCCCGGCAGACAGACGATCGCGACATCTCGGCCGATCGTCACCACGCTGACATCCACCGGAAGTGAAGGGCCAATTCCCGCCAAGGATCGGCTGAGGCCCCAGGTAATATGATCTAGCGTTCGAGCATAGGGTTCCTGGTGCAGTAGCTGATCGAGAATGAGTTTCTTATACGCTGTTACGTGTTCGAAGAAGTCGATCTTTGTCTCACCCTTCGCCAGCTTCAGCAACTCCACCGAGCGTTCGACTTCGGGACGTGTCGCGTCCTGTAACGGCAGATGAATTGTTTCGCTACGGACGTATAACTCGTTCGATGTGACGGGATGGAGCTGGTCCCGGTGGCTAACAATCGTTTGCCCCAGTGAATTCCCGATGAAGTCAACTGTGTTCCTTTCGCGGCGGTTGGGATCCGAATGGTTGATGTCGCCGCAGCAGCCCGTCCCGAAAATTGAGATGACGTTCTCACCCAAATTCTGACGAATCGATGGCTCGATAAACTACGGGTACTACGCGCTCCAACGACTCGCTCCAACTGTGTCGAGGTGCAGTGCAAAGTTGCTGAAGACTCCCTGCGACTTGCCCGTCGCCGCGTCACGGATCTCCAGCAGGCCAACCTCGGGATCAATCGGGCCGGCAGCCCGGAGGACGTCGGGGCTGTCGAGCTTCATCCAGGTCCGGACGCTGCCGTCACGCATCACAAAGCGACGGTTGAATGACACGGGAGTCTTCTGGACGGCAGAGCCCGAAAATAGTTTGGACGGTTTGGCATTGGCGTGGGCCTGGGCAATGGCTTCGACTGGATTGCCGATGAGCTTCCGGATGTACTCAGCCCGCAATGCTTCCTGTGGTTGGTCTCCCAGATACAGATACAGTTCCTTCATGTAGTCGGGCGCAGTGTGCGAATGCGTGGCCGAGACCACGATGTGCGAGGCCGGAATGCCGGTCCGTGTGGAAGCCTGCTTGCGAATGGCACGTGACAAATCGGTGGAGATGCCAATCAGGTCGCAGACGACGAGCGCGGCTGCTTTGTCTTGATTGCGGAAGACGATGGCCTTGGCTTTCAGTGGGTCGATCGTCCCTTCCGCCAGTCGCTCGTGGTAATAGCCTGCCATCGGGAAACCGACGGGAGGTGTGAGGTTGGTTTCTGCCAGTCCCACTTTCAGAAGGGCATCGTCGCTCCGTGTTGTTGCTGGGTCGGCGGCTCTCAGCGAGTGCTCGCCTGCTGTGCGATCCAGAGAAAATGCCAGCAGATTCAGCACACAGAAGGCCGCTCGGACCAGCTGACGGAATCGATTCTCGAACATGACGCGTGACATCCTCTGCAAAAAGACACTGTCGAAAGAGTGTGACTTCCGCGAAAGCATTACTTCAGGTGACGATCCAGAAAGGCATTGGCCCGATCATGGGCCGACTGCGGGAAATCGTGTGGGCCCGGATAGGTGAATTCTTCCAACGCCCCACCCGCGTCAAACATCTCGTAGATTGGGCGAGCGGATTGGACACAGTCATGGACGCCAGAGACGTCAAAGTCTGCGTCGCTTTCGGCGGCGGAGGCCAGGAATGGTCGAGGAGCCAGGGCTGCAATCAGCTCGGGAAAATCAAACGGAATCAATGAGGCATCGTTCTGATAAACGGTCGCGATTCGGGGCATGTAGCGGGGGCCGGTCCAGCTCGGGATGTCGTCTTTCGGAAAGGTGCAGAATCCACAGTTGGAAACGATGGCTTTCAAACGCTCATCAAAGACGCCAGTAAAAATCGCATTGTGTCCGCCGAGAGAGTGGCCGATACAACCGATTCGCTGACTGTCGACCATCGGCAACGTTTCCAGGAGATCGACCGCGCGAATGTTGTCCCAGATTGCCTTCATCGAGCCGCTGGCATAACCGGTCTGCGGTCCGAACTCGTATTGATGCTCACCAAAGGATGGATAGTCCGGAACAATGACAACATAGCCACGCTCCGCCAGTCGTAGTCCGTAGTGGCGACTCGATGGGCCCGCCAGACCGGCAGGAATGTCTTTTCCTGCCGTGCCTGTCGGTTGCAGGCACAACACGGCTGGCAGTTTTTGGCCTGGTTGATGATCGGGGATCAGGACATAGGCAGGAACGCGGTCGGTCGGATCGGACTGGTACGTCAATTTGCGCCGGGTGATGTTTCCAATGCGCGTTTCGTCGAGAATCTTCACGTCCAGTGGAATTCGTTGTAACGGCCCTGGAAGTTGTCCCATGACCTGCTGCAGGTGACGTTGAAT
>CALJUK010000726.1 GCA_937975745.1 uncultured Planctomycetaceae bacterium
ACGCGTCTCCCACGTAGGCTTTTCCCAGGCCGTTGCCTCGCAGGATGGTCAGGCATCCCCGGTGCGTATCTACCGTGTAACAGTCGCTGACTGGAGCCAATGTCTGCCGCCACTCAACGTGCCAACTGTACCGGTCCCCTCTAATCCACAGCCAGCAAGTACACACGCACAGCAAGACCGAAACGAGAGTTGCCGTTTCAAGCAAGAGGCGTCGCCACATGCGGGTGGATTATACCGGATCAGGATCGATCTGGACGAAACGGAGAACCCCTGTGGCCGGGCATGGCACGGTGCGGCGGGCAGCGCGTTGGATGCCGAGCGTTGGAAAGATGTTGAACCACAGAGAGCACAGAGGTCACGGAGGGAAGACGGGGAGAAATTCTGAATGATGAATTCTGAATGATGAAACACGGCGGCGTCGCGATGTCCCCGGCGCTGATTCCCGTCCTGCGCCCGCCCGTGTGCCGGCTCGCCTCCCGGCTTTAAACTCTGTGCCCTCCGTGTGCTCTGTGGTTCAATCCGCCCGACCCTCCGCCCCCTCAGCGTCCTTCGCGGTGAAGTCTTTGGCGACGACATGCCCGCACTCCGGACATCGATCGGGCGTGGCGCGGAGGTCGTAGCCGCAGTTCTGGCAGAGGCCGAGTCTGGTTCGCTTTTCGATTCGCAGATGCTTTCGGAATTGGCGGACCCAGACCAGCGGGAGAATGCTCAGCAGGAGCATCGGCTGCCAGATCGGGATGGTGACGGTCCACCAGACGAGCGGTCCGACGGTGTGGCCGTCCGGGCCGATGCCCTGCCTGACGACTTCCCATTTCCACCAGGCGAATTCGCCCTCGCTGGGATGGACGCGGTTTGAGCCCGTTCGGTGGTAGTTTTTCCTGATGACCAGGTCGTTTGTTTCGGTCATGACCAGCAGGTGGGGGATCTCCGTGCTGCTGTGGTACACCATGGTCTCTCTGCCGTTGTAACTGGATAGCCAAATGTCACAGCCACGCGTGAACAACTGGCCACAGTAAGTGGCACAGAAGCTGAGAACAAAGAAACCGGCGTAACGCTTCATGGCACAACATTGTCCCGCGCGGCGAGCGTGGGGGCAATGGGAAAGAGAAGCAATCAGCACTTGGCGGGAGAAGGGGCAAAGGATCGAAGGGGCAGAGGGGCAAAGTGAAGGAGTTGTTCGTTCTTGCCTGTTCGCGATCAGGGGTGGGGGAGTTGGGCGGTTGTTCTCTGTGCCTCGGTGCCTCTGTGGTTCGACTCACCGATTCAGGCGTTACCCGACTGCATCGGGAGATGCGGGCGGGTGTATAATGAGCGAGATTGTGTGGCCGACGGTGCCATGCGATTGGACCGCACGCGGCGGCGGCTCGCGCGAGCCGATGCCCGTGTGAGAGCCTTGCTCATCGTCACGGGTTCTGTGCACTCACAACCAAATCAAACGAAGGAGACTGCGATCATGAGGAATGTGTCTATCGCGATCTTGTGCGTGGTGTGCTGCATGGCGGGCTATGCGCTTTCCGGTGAAGCTGGCGGTACGAAGGTTGCGGACTCCACCACGCCTCAGGTTGTTTCGATCACGGCCGCTCGAAGAGGCACGGACATCATCCTGTTTCGCGCATTCAACAACGGCAAGGTCGACTTCAGTGTGCTCGATGATGGGCTCACCGTACTGCTGCCGGATGGCTCGAATCAACGCTACAACACGTGGTATCCGACGAAGATTCGATAGCAGCCGCCGCAGGCGCTGGGAGTCATCCGCGCAGGTGACATGAAGAACAAGGCCCACGATGACACGATTCTAACGGATGGCGCGTCCCCGTTATCCGTGTCATCCGTGTGATCTGTGGTCGTCCTTCTTCTCTGTGTCTCGGTGTCTCTGTGGTTCGATCGACCGGATCAACCGTTCACGGTGGCGGAGATTGTTTCGCTCCACGGTCCCTTTTCGCCGCGGGTGTTGACCCAGCGCAGCATGTAGTGGGCCGTCTGTCCGGCGTCGCTGCCGGCGAAGTCGACGGTGTATCGGCTGCGCGTCGCGGTGCCGAGATAGGCGAGCTGCGACGGGTCGGTCGGCGGCGTCGGCGCGATCGTGCGCCAGATCTCGCAGCCGGTGACGCCGTAGGGTTTGCGGCGCGTGGTCGGCGTCGCCTCGTCGCGGAACGTGAGCGTGTGCCGCAGCCGCTGCGTGGTGAGCACGTCGCCGGTCGGCCGCGACTCGGGCGCGGGCACCGGCGAACGCCGCGCGGGCGGAACGCTGATCGCCAGCGCCGCCCGCTCGCCGTTATTGACCGAGGGCGACGCCTGTATCTTCTTCACGAGCGGTCGAACGACCGATTCCAGCGTTTCGCGGGCGAGGTCTTTCGACTGCCGCGCCGCCTCGGCGGCGGCCCGGGCGGAGACGTGGCCGTTGTACTGCGTGTCATACGTCGTCACCGCGTCGGCCACCGACTGCAGTTCCTCCGCGGTGAGTCCGAGCGCCGCCTGATGGGCCTCGGCGTAGGTTTCAAAGTTGACCGCCCACGCCAGCACATCGGCGTCGGGTCTGGGCAGATAGTCGGACATCACAGAACACTCCACAACAGCGGTTGATCGATCCGCAAACCCCGTTGCGTTTCGTATCGGCACTGTTTTCGGACGGGTTCAATTGAGTGCGGAATGCGGAATTCGGAATGTGGAATGAAGAGGACAGGGTCCGACGTGGGCGGATCACTCTGCCCCTTTGATCCTTTGCCCCTCTGTCCCTGCTCTTCCCATTGCGGATTTCGGATTGCGGAATGCGGATTGGAGGAGAGGGGATGGGGGCTGGGTGGTGGGGGCTGGGGCTCGGGATTCGATCCGCCGTCTTTCGGGCCGATCGGTTCGGGCTGCGGCCCGATCCGTTCGGGGACGGGCCCGCGCGGGCCGGGCCGGTTCCCGGCCGAGCCGGGCTGGAGGCCACGCGAGCCGGGCCGATGGCCAAGCGATCCGGTCCGAAGGACGAGTGACACGGGCCGGGGATCGAATCTTCCGGGCCCGACCACAGAACGACCGGGCCGCATCAGGAACCGCGTTCAACAGGAATTCAAGCTGTCCCAGCGCGGAATCGACCCTTTTATAGGAAGCAGCGACAAGTGTGAGGCCCAACCCCGCACTCGCCGCCGCGACCGCGACGGGCGATCATCGCACTGCGGCAGATCATTTGGGCAGGCTGTCGAGCCACTTCTGATGCTTCTCAACCATATGCGGTATGCCGATCCGGGCGTACAGGTCGCGGGCCTTGGTCCAGAGTTCCCGCGCCGCGTCGATCTGGCCGCGCTGTGCCTCGATCAAACCGAGGTTGCCGTAGGCATTGGCCATTACCTCTCGCCGTCCGAGTTTCTCTTCGATCTCCAGCGCCTTGCGGAGCATCCGCTCGGCCTCGTCCAGGTCCCCGCGATCCATGTAGATCAGGCCGAGGTTGCCGTATACGGTGGCCATGTCCTCCAGCCGTCCGAATTTCTCGTTGATCTCCAGTGACTTGCGGTACATCCGCTCGGCCTCGTCCAGGTCCCCGCGATCCATGTAGATCAGGCCGAGGTTGCCGTATTCGCTGGCCATGCCCTCCAGCCGTCCGAGTTTCTTGTCGATTTCCAAACCCTTGCGGAGTATCCGTTCGGCCTCGTCCAGGTCCCCGCGAGCCCTGTGGATCAGGCCGAGGTTGCCCGTGTGCATGGCGAGGGCTGCCTGCTCGCCCAAGGCTTCCGCGGCGGTCATGGCCCTGGTTAGCCAGTCGATCCGCTCGGCGGGCGGCTGCCGGAGCCTCAGGCAGTGGACTCCGGCGTCCGGGTACAAATTGCACAATCGCAAAGCGTCCTTGTCCGCCGATGGCCGGGTGGAACACCAGCCGAAGCCGGCGTGGATGTTGGTCCATTCGCGGTCGAAGAGCGCCAACCCCTTGAATGTGTCCTCGCCATGTTGAAGGTAAAGCTCGTGCGCTCGCGCCATGACCTCTTTGTAGTGCACGGCATGGCGGCGGGCGGCGGTGTCCTGCGCCTGCTTGTCTGTGGCAAGGCGCTCCTCCGCGAAGACGCGGACCAGGTCGTGCAGCCGGTAGCGTTTGATCGCCTCGTCGAACTCGACGAGGCTGTACGAACGCAGTTTGTAGAGTCGGTCCTGGGCGTTATCTTCCTTGCTATCCCACACCGCCGCTGCGCCCGCCGCGTCGAAGTCCGTGGGGAAGACGGCCAGTGCATGGAAAAGCGGGCGGAGCGACTCGTCGAGCAGTTCTTCACTGAGCGTCAGGCTCGCATCGAGTGAGCGCAGCGCCGCATCTTTCGCGTACGCGTCCAGTTGTCCGAGTCGGCGATTCTTATCTCTGAGTCGCTCGATGTATTGTGCGGGCGTCAGATCCGTCCTTGCGTTGATTGCGGCCGCTGCGAGGTCGAGTGCCAACGGGAGACAGCCGCACAACTGGGCAATTTCGTCGGCGTCGTTGCCGATCCGTTCGCACAGCTTCAGCAGGAGTTCGCGGGCTTTGTCGGTCGGGAGCGGCGGCAATTCCACCGGCGTCATACCTTCCAGTTCAATCCGCTGCCGTGACGTGATGATCGCGATGCCGGGGACGGCGGGGAGCAACGGCTTGACTTGCGCAGCGTCCCGGGCATTGTCGAGCAGAAGTACGACCTTCTTCCCATTGAGCACGGTGCGATAGCGGCCTTCAAGTTCGCTTTCCTGATCGGGTGCCTGCTCCGTCGGATGGAACGCGTGGATCACATGACGCATCGCTTCAGCGACCGTGACCGGTGCGCGGTGAGCGGAGTCCACACCGCGCAAATCAATGTAGATGTCTCCGTCGACGCAGCCGGGAGCGAGCATTGCCGCGATCTTCAGCGCCAACTCCGTCTTACCTACACCGCCCATGCCCTTTAACCCGCAGATGGCCACGCGGCCCGTCTTGAGCCGTGCCATCAACTCAAAGAATTCGTCGTCCCGACCGACGAAGTTGGCGGTCGGCGGCCTGAGTTGATGGGGCACAATCTTCGTAGGCTTGGTAGGGGCGTTTTCCGAAATCGTTCTTGGAGCCTCGTTGATAATCGTTACCGGAGAGTTCTGGAAGACATCGCGACCTGCTTTTGCAAGATCATGTCCCGCCGCGTCGCCATCCGCCGTCACCTTGCTGCCCTGAATCGCATCGCCGGATTTGCTGGAAAGCTTGACGACGGATGTCGTGCTTCCGGGCGCGGCCTTACTCAATGATCCGCTGCGTTCCAACCATGCGAGAAATCCTGCTGCAATAAGCAGGGCAATGCCAGCGATGAGGTTGCCGCCGGTGGACACGGTGCCCTGAAACCAGGGCATGTCAAATCTCACGTCCACAGCCCAAACGGAGAAATTGACAATGGCCGCTGTCAGGCACGTCCACGTGAGGCCGCGCAGCCAATAGGCGGGGTTCATCTTGTAGGCCAAGAGGAAGGCAGCGAGCCCGACTGCAAGCGATGTAGGAACGGACCCATGGACTTTGCCATTGACACAGGCCCAAATCAGAGGGACTTCGATCGCAGCCAGTGCTGCGACGGAGGCCGACACCTTCATCCAAGTGGTATCGCGTTTTACTGCGGTGGATGGCTCTACCTCGGTCATTAGCAGGAGTGTACCCCCGGTCTTTGCTCACCGTCAAAGGTGATACCATTGCAGGGATGCAGGGAGGATGGCACCCCATCGGCCGAGTGCGGAAGGGTTTGCTGCCAGCTTTACAGACCCTTTTCAGAGCGGCGAGGACAAACCTCTCGCAGAGGCGCAGAGATCGCAGAGAAGAATCAGGATGCGGTAGTGTCTTCTCCCAGTCTCCGTGTGCTCTGTGGCTGAATTCCTCCGGATCGGTCAGACAGGAGCCGCGAAGAACGTGAACAGTTCGATCGGCTGACCGGCGGCGGCTTTGATGCTTACTCCCGCTTTGGCGGCGTTGGCGGTGACGAAGAACTCGTCGCCGGGTTGGATGGTGTGTTGGCCGAACGTGCCCTTGCCCTTCCAGACGAAGACGGCGTAGCAGTCCTGTTGGGTGGTGACTGCCTTTGTCGAAACGCGTAATCGCTTGCCGCTGAACTTCGGGCAGATGTCGGGCGGGAAGATCCAGTCTTCGGTCGCGCCGCGGACTTTCCTGCGGCTGGTCGGGCTGGGGATCAGGCGGTACTTGTCGAGGATGTCTTTGGCGGCGGACGCTTTGAAGTCGATGTGCTTGAACGACTCCTTCAACGTCTTGAAGCCCGGGTGCATCTGCCTGGGTGAGAAGCGTGTATCATCCATGCGGTCTTCGAGAAGCGTGTAGACGTCGGACGGCTGCTGGATTTCGAGCGTCAGGGCGCTACCGGGGCGGTGGACCACGCCGGCAGGGACGTAAAACCCCTCGTTCCATTTCTGGTAGAAGCTTGGCGAGAGTTCGAGGGTCTGCTCGGAGCCTTGTTGGATCGCTTTGAGCAGCTCCTTCGGACCGACGCCGGGGTTCAGGCCGACGTGGGTGCAGGGGCATCTGCT
>CALJUK010000727.1 GCA_937975745.1 uncultured Planctomycetaceae bacterium
CGGCATATATCATCAATCTGTGATGTGGTCGAGGTCTTCGTGTCGGACGAGTAGGAGCCGTTTCACTCCATGTTTGTCGCGGATAGTACATGGCTGATCATCCCGTGGGCGGGGCTGTTCGTCCTGTCGCTCGCGGCGGTGGTGCGCGGGTGGCGCGGGCGGTGGCTGGATCGTGATCCGCATTGCCGCAAGTGCCGCTACAACCTCACCGGGCTAGCGTCGCCGCAGTGTCCTGAATGCGGGGCCGACGTCACGAAGCCCAAGGCGGTCGTCATCGGGCGACGCAAGCGTGGTCACGCGATGCTTCTGTTCGGTGCGATCGGTGTGATGGCCGGCGTTTGCATTCCTGCGATCCCGGATGCGTCGCGCGTGTGGCGCCTGTTCGATCGATACGACTACTATTCCGTCAACTGGCTGGTTCGGGATGCCCGGCGAGGCGAGCAACGCGCCTTTGAACACCTCGGTCACCGAATTCATCAACGAATGCTCAGCCTGGACGAGATGCGCATGCTTGTCAAAGAGGCGCTCGCCCAGCAACCCAACATCGTAACCCCCGACGATCATTGGGTCGCGCTGGCTGGCAGGTTGATGGTCGCTGAGGTGTTCACGCCGGAGCAAAAGCGACAATGGGTAACGCAAGGCCTCCAGGCCTGGATCGCCGCACCCTGCACGATAAAGATCGGCGAGCCGCTCCCCGTGGATGTCAGGTTGTCCCAGAACTTTCACTCCCATTTCTTCGTGTACCTGGCCGACGACAGTTTGGCGCTCAGCGGAAAGACGTGGTCAAACAAGTCTGAGCATTCGATCCGGGAAGCGGTGCGAACATCCTCTTTGTACAAGCGACTATGGCGCGACTCACTCCATCTCGACATCGACGACCTTGTGCCCGGGAAGCACACGCTGACGTATGAGGCCGTCATGCACGTCTGGTTTCTGGACCCCAGAATGCCTGGCCATCTTCACGTGCTGCCGGACTCGCCTGATTTCATCATCCCGGTCACGGCGACGAACGACTGCGAGATCGAGGTCATGCCGCGGGAGTGAAGCGGGCAGTCAGCGATCAGCCGTCGGCGATCAGTTCATGCACCGCGCGGGCCTGGACGGTGAGCTCCCTGTCGGCTGCGATACCAAGCCTGATCAGCGTTTTCGTTGCAACGAGAGGTGCCGCGTACTACATTGCACCGGATACTTCATCTCGATGTCTGGAGGGCTGCCATGTCGCTCTTGAAAAGCACTTTCCTGTGGACTGGGTTCGGGTCGCTGCGGCTGTTGCGTCGGGCGCTGCTGCTGATCGTTGCGGCGCCGCTGCTGATGGCACAGGACTGCCCGTCCTCGAACGACAGCGACGACGACGATGACGACAGCACGCCCGATCTGTTCGATCTGCAGTTCGTTGTCCCGGAAACAATCATCGCCGGCGGCAACTTCACCGCCAGCGTCTCGGCCTTCGGGTTCGACGGCAACTTTGAGTGGTCGGTGACCACTGACCAGGACAATCCGCCCATTCCCGACGGTGAAGAGTCCTCCAACATCACGCCGATCAGTGACAACGGCGACACCGTCTCGGTGACCATGTGCTCGGCCGGCACGTGGAGCTTTTCGGTCGGTGCGTTCAACGAGGACGATCCGATCAATGCGGTCGGAGCAGGCACGTACACGTTCCAGGTGCTCTCACCTGTCGGCACGGAGATCGAAGAGGACGACTTCCTCGACGCCGACTGGTCTCTGGAGGTTGAAAGCGATCCGGATGACCGACCCGTCACTGCGGCCCAGGTGACCGGCGACGAGGACGATGTGTCCGACGTGTTCCGCAGAATCACCACCGAGATCTACGAGGACGGCGAACTGGCCGTGGACAATCTCTACACCGCCGAGGTGCTGGAGCGGATCCGGCGCGAGAATGCCGCGATCGCCGCGGTGCGGTTTCGTTACTGGGCCAGGCTGGAGACCGGGTCGGGCGGGCCAATGATCGCGTACGTGTCTCCCTATGTGGAACAGGGCGGCAGACACCACCAGCTCGAGACCTCGGGCCTTGATCCGACCACCGCACCCGGCGAAGAGGTCACCGTGAATCGCGCCAACGGCTGGCGGTTCTTCGATCTGCAAGAGGCGACCGCGGACGATTTTCTTGGGGCCGCCGGCATGGACGTGGATTTCAGTGAGACCGGCGCGCCGATTCACTTTGGCCTGCGCGTGCGGTTTCTCAATTCCGATGACTGGCAGTCCACCAGCGGCGACGTCCCGGTGACGATCGGGTTGGATGAGTTCCGGGTGAGCATCTCGACCACCACCTACGCCGAGGGCGCCTGTTTCGAGGAAGTGGACGAGTGCCCCGACGACATCGACAAGACTGAGCCCGGCGAATGCGGCTGCGGCGTGGCCGACGTGGACCTCGACGACGACGGCATCGCCGACTGCAACGATGAGTGCCTCACGTTCCACGGCGCTTGGTCGATCACCACGACGGACATCGAGAGCACCGGCTGTCCGGCCGACCCGGGCCCGTACACCGACATCGTCACGATCGACCAGTTCGGCTGCACCGCGACGGTGACGGGGTTGAAGGGTTTCCCCGACGAAGTCGAGGCCACGATCGTCGGCGGCACGCTCACCGCCGGCCCGCACGAATTCATGGAGGAAGGCGGCAGGACCACAAGCACACACGTCTTCCAGTTCCAGACGCTCGACACGCTCGAAGGCGAAGAGCAGTGGAGCTTCTCCGGATCAGCCAACTGCACCGAAGGCACCGCCCACATCACCGGCGAGAAACTGCAATGAGTCGCAGCGCGTGTGAACCCGGACAGGATCGACAGGATCAAGACACGCTGGCCGCGATTGGCTGATGGCTATCGACTATCGGTCGTTCCATCGCGCCGCCCCGGCGTTCCGTCAGGCCGTCCCGCCGCTCCGTCTGAGCGTCCCGACGTTCCGGGACACCGCTCCAATGCTCCGTGACGGCTATCCGGTGTTCCGTCTGGCGCATCCGATCCATCGCGACGGCTTCCCGATGCACAGCGACGGCGCTCCAATGCTCCGTGACACCGCTCCGGTGCTCCGTGACGGCGTCGCTGCGTCCAGTGACGCCGTCACGGAGCATCGGGAAAGCGTCCGGGAGCTCCCGGAACAAAATCCGGAGCCCATTTTTTTCTTCCGGGAACTCCCGGAAACGTTCCGGGAAACGCCGATAACGCAGCCGCCACGCCGCAAATGCCGGGTCTTGGCACTGGGAGCGGCGATTTGCCGCTTGGCGACGGGCGGTCAGCGTTCAGCCGTCGGCATTTGGTGGGCGGAGAGATCAGTTTCACTGATGTCCGAGAATCCAATACCATTATTTTGCCACAGAGGGCACAGAGGACACGGAGCTACAGATTCACAATGTTCCGCATCACGCTTTACGGGGCTGGTCACTTGGCTTGAATGCAAGCGAGTAATTGAGGAGTTCTTGCTACAAAGCAGTATCCAACATACAGTCTTATCGTTTTCGCAAAACGCCCCCTTTCGTGTACTTGGAGCCTGCTATGATTGACCTGCCTGGATACCGTCTGTTTTCATTTGCGGTCGGAACCCGGCACACGAGATCCTTTTCGCTGGACGACAGCCGCGGAATCATTGCGGATTATGTCCTTGGCGAATGTGGTGCGGAGAGTTCCGGTGTACCAGCAAATCACTATGGCACCGTCTTGACCGGCGAAGGCCATGTTGAGCTACGCGGAAAGCAGACTAGAACGCAATTCATCGCGGACCGTGAAAAGGTCGTTATTGCTGAGCGTACTGACCACCCCGAGGAAAGCTTGCCGACGACGGAAAGAGTGTGCACTGTGGCCGAGCATCTTACCAACGGCGTGGTTCAACTGCTGAAGAACCCCAAGCTTGTTTTTGTTGGAATGGTATGGGAGTTCGTCCGGTCATCGACGAAGCCTCGTGAACG
>CALJUK010000728.1 GCA_937975745.1 uncultured Planctomycetaceae bacterium
ATTCTGTCGGTCTTCGGATGCGGCGAAAAATCTGCCGCCAGCCGGCTGAGTGCATGGAGCGCCTCCGAGAGTCGCTTTTGGGCAACTTTGGTGTCGACGATATCCGCTTCAGACGCATCGCCCCCTCGATAGCCGAGCCATAGCCCACTATGGCGATCAACACACTGGATAAAGTGGTCGCGGCGGGCCACAGCCAGTTCGTCTTCGAGCACCTGCTTCCGCTTCTCCATGATCTGTTCGGCTTCGTCCCGGGTGAGTCCTCGCAACTGCAGGATCTGCTGCCGGTATGCCTCGAAGACAGAGCTGCGGTCCTTGATGGCCCGGTACATGGTCGGCTGGGTGAACTCGGGTTCGTCACCTTCGTTGTGTCCGCGACGACGGAAACAGTACATGTCGATGACGACGTCCCGGTGAAACTCGCGGCGAAAGTCCATTGCCAGGTGGACCACCTGGGCCACAGCCTCGGGGTCTTCGCCGTTCACATGAAAGATCGGACTTTGCAGCATCTTGGCAACGTCCGTGGCGTATGTGGTCGAACGCGACTCGCACTCCGACGTGGTGAAGCCGATCTGGTTGTTCACAATAATGTGAATTGTCCCGCCGGTGCGGTAGCCGGCCAACTCGCTGAGATTCAGCGTTTCCTGTACGACACCCTCGCCGGCAAAAGCGGCATCGCCGTGGATCAGGAAAACCATGCCCCGCTGGCCCTGGCTATCGCCGACACGGTCCTGTTTCGAGCGCATGCGGCCCAGGGCAACGGGATTGACGAACTCCAGATGGCTGGGATTGAAGCAGAGGGACAGGTGCACCGTCTTGCCGGTACTTGTCGTCCAGTCGGAACTGAAGCCGAGGTGGTATTTGACATCGCCACGACCGATGTGCAACTCCGGATCGCGGTCTTCGAACTCGCGGAAAATCATCCGCGGACTCTTGCCCATGATGTTGGCCAGCACGTTCAACCGGCCGCGATGGGCCATCCCGAGCACGATTTCGCGAATTCCGTCATTTCCAGCTTTCTCGATCGCCATGTCGAGCAGGGGGATTAGACTTTCGGCCCCTTCCAGCGAGAAACTTTTCGCACCAACAAACTTCTTCTGAATAAACTCCTCGAAGACAACCGCATCGCTCAGGCGGCTGAGAATTCGGATCTGCTCATCCCGGGTGAGTTTGATGTGGTTGGCTGTTTCTTCCATCCGCAATTGCAGCCACTGCCGAACCGACAGACTGTCGATATGCATGAACTGCGCACCGATCGACCGGCAGTAGGTAGTCTTCAGCCAGGCGATGACAGACCGCAGCGGACGGACTTCCGGACCGCCAAACCACGACGTGGAAATCGGTCGATCATAATCATCCGCTGTAAAACCGTAAAACGCGGGGTCGAGCTCCGGCGGGCTGGGACGTTCTCGGCCGAGCGGATCGACGGCGGCCATGATGTGGCCGCGGACTCGGAAGTTTCGAATGAGTTGGTCGACACGTTCCTGTAGCGTGTCGACGGCCAGCGACTGTACCCCCGGACCGGCTCCGCGGGCTTGGTCACCCGATGGGTTGAACATCGAGCGACGAGGCAGGTCGGGCTGGAATCGTTTGGCTCCCTGGACCGCAGTCTCGGACGAAGACTGCAACTGGTCGAAGTAGTCCCGCCAGTCAGAATCGACCGAAGTCGGGTCCTGGAGATATGTTTCGTACATACCCTCCAGCAAGGCCAGACTTTGACTGTTGAACTGCTCGAGCATTTGTGGGTGGCCGTTCCGCTGGGAATCGACGGAGGACGGGGACCGAGTCGCGGGGGAGCGATCACTGCTTGACGGACGAGTCATGAGAAGGGGAACCGGGACGTTGAGATAATGCGGACGCCAATGCGTTGTTCTGTACGCGAGTTCTCGGGCGACGCGTTTTTTTTGGCGGTCGACGAAGCCGCCCGCGGCCGATTTCAGACATTCTAGCAACCGCCATAAGGAATACCATCACGGCAGGGGGTTTACGGCGAGTGTTCCAACAGGTTCCTGGCAGATCGTGAAAAAAGGGACGAGACGGCAGTCGTGCGGGCGGTATGGCCGCCGGAGAGACGCCCAGAATGGCCCGCCGGAATTTGACAGTTCGGTCCACATCTCGTACTCTCGTGCCGTCCTGTCCAGCCTGAGTCGTTTCGCCTCGGAGTCGCCGGGCAACGAGCGGCGTGACCGTCCCTGGTATTCTGACAAGCGCACGTCTTCCCCACCCGATGTGTGTGGAACTGTTTGTCTGAGGGGTAATCGCATCATGATCAAACTCGAACGGATCCTGCTCCCGACCGATTTCAGCGAACAGTCGCGCGAACCGCAGAAATACGCCTGCAGTTTGGCTGACCAGTTCAATTCCGAGATTCACGTCCTGCACGTGATCGAAGAAATGGCTGCGATCATGACCGACCCTGAAGTCACGCTGGCGCTTCCGGCAGATTACGTCCAGCAGTATGAACAGCAGACCGAAAAGGCGCTCGGCGAATGGCTGCCAGCCGACTGGGCTGCGGGGAAGTCGATCGTACGGGCGACGCGAACGGGGACGCCGTTTGTCGAGATTGTGCGATATGCACGCGAAAACAACATCGACCTGATTGTCCTGGGGACCCATGGTCGGTCTGGTCTGGCCCACGTTCTGATGGGCAGTGTTGCGGAACGGGTCGTCCAGAAAGCTCGCTGCCCGGTCCTGACGGTGCATCCCGAGGGACATCAATTTGTGATGCCCTAGCAGGACGCAACTCGGGATTTCTCCTGGCGGAGAACTCTCAGTTTCCTGCGGGAACAGCCGACCTGTGGTACCGCGTTGACCTTTGGTACAGCGCCGGGGTGTAGTACAGGAGCGGGTCGAGATTACAGCAGGGTGTCGAGCAGCATTCGGAGCTTGCGCATCTCCAGCCCGCGGTCCGATGAACCAAGTAGCTCGGGAAGGATCTCGACTGTCAGCATGCGGTTGTAGTTCTGCCGCCGCAACATCGCGATGATGCGAGTGTAATCCACTTCACCCAGTCCAACCGGCACTTGCAGTTGGTCCGGGCTGGTGTCTCGCAGTTGGACATTCAAGACGTAGGGAAACACCTGGTCAAAGCTGACGTTCTTGCGTGGACCGCAAATGTAGTGGCTGGGATCCAGGGAAATTCCCAAGCCTTTGACCGACTGGCAAAGTTCCACGGCGGTGTGTGGATCTTCAGAGAGGGTTCCGGTCATCGTCTTGATCGCCAAACGGATCCCGTCCTGGCTAGCGGCCAGGACGAAAGAGCGAAGGCGGTCGATCTCCGAATTGAACGGAGTCCCGAGTGGCGAGGCAGGGAACGTGATCTGCGTGGCCCGTAGTAGATTGCACAACTTGGTCAGCCCGCGAAACGTCTCCATTGGGACGTCGTGCTTCAAGCACAACGCAACGGCAGAGAGACGCGTTTCATCGCGAAAATGGTTGGCGGTATGCTCCGGGTCGGCTGCCACGGCGGAAGGCTTGAGGTGATCGGACTCTTCGTCCAACCAGAGTTCGACTTTGTCGTAACCCAGTTCGGTAATCTGCTCGCAGGCCTCGGGCAGACTCATCTCGGCGAAGCAGCGTGTTGAAGCGGCAATATACACTCTGAAGCACTCCCTTGCGTGCAAGACGCTGTCTCAGCCCACAGCCGTTGCTGCCGAGAGACGCGGTGCACATGTCAGGTGTTTGCGACATTCCTTTGACGCGAGAATCGGGACCGAATTCTTCGAGCTGAAATGCACCAGCCGTGAGTCGGCCATCGAAAAAAACGGAACGCGGGTCAGCCCTGTTGACAGGGCGGAGACTTCCTCGGGTTGGTTTGCCACAGTTCGACACAACTCAGGTTGAAACGCCACGACGGAATCGTTGAGCAGGCGTAACTCGTGGGCAAACGGCGAGGTCGGGTAAATTATCCGGATTATGGCGATTCTGCAAGGTCGATGGGTTCTGAGTCCCTTATTGATCGTGCATTGAGTGCGGATTCTCCGTATTTGAATGGTCTGTTGGTCGATAACGTACTCTGAGGCGATTTGAAGTTGCCCGTTGCAGCACTCTTTCCGCGGGGCACGATTCTCAGACACGGCCAGAAACGCAGGCTGTCAACCTGGGTGCTCTCCCGGAAACCTGCACTACGGAACCTTCCCTCAGAATGAAGAGCCCGCCGATTCGGGCGTGTCGCAATCTGCAGTCTGCCAACGACATACGACTGTCAGCCAACTCAAGCGCAGGTGTGCGCTCCGTTGACTTGATTGAAGGAGAGTCCATCAATGATGACCGAACGCATTTCTGGCAGATTGGTTTACGGCATTGCTGCCGGCCTGTTCGCGACGCGTGCCGGGAGCCAGCTGGTGAACGCACAAACGACGCAGCGCACCTCCTTCGGGCAGAAGCCTGTGCAAGCAA
>CALJUK010000729.1 GCA_937975745.1 uncultured Planctomycetaceae bacterium
CTTTTTCTTCGTCAGAACTATATCGGTTGTTTGCTACGCTGTTCCGTAAAATCAGTCTGGTTGTCGATGCCGAAGTCAGTATTGAAGCCAATCCGATTGACATCAATGTCGAACGTGTCCAGGCGTTGGCGGCGGCCGGCGTCAACCGTGTCAGCCTGGGGATCCAATCGTTCGACGAACGTACGCTACGGACGCTCGAACGGGACCACACCGCCGCGATTGTCGCGTCGGCTGTCGACACGCTGCGAACGCACGCCCCGCGGCTCGCCCGTCTCCGTCCGCTCGAGATCTTCGGCGTTCCGGGGCAAACGACCGCTGTCTGGGAGAAGACGATCGACCAGGCGTTGACGCTCGAACCGCGACATGTTTCGACCTATGGTTTGACCTTCGAGAAGGGGACGTCCTTCTGGACGCGAAAAACCAAGGGGCAACTTCAGCCCGTCCCCGAGGAGACGGAACGCGAAATGTACGCCCTGGCAATGGATCGTCTCCCGCGAGCCGGTATCGAGCAGTACGAACTCTCAAACTTTGCGCAGCCTGGATGGGCCTGCCGACACAACATCGTCTATTGGACAGGCAAACCGTACGCGGCGTTCGGTCCCGGGGCGGCCAGCTATCTGATGGGCGAACGGGTCATGCGGCATCGGAGCGTCACCACCTGGTTGCAACGGATCGAGCTGGGAGAGTCGCCCATTGGCATGACCGAACGTCTGTCACCGGAAGAGAGTGCGCGGGAAGCGTTGATCCTCGGTCTGCGGCTGGTGGCCGGTGTGTCGCGGCGGGAGTTTGCCGAGCAGACCGGTTTCGAACTGGACGCGCTGGCTGGCGAGACCATCGGCAGGCATGTTGCCGCAGGCCTGATGTGCGCTGCGGGCGATCGAGTCAGCCTGACTCGCGAGGGGCGTTTCTTGGCCGATACAATCCCAGTCGATTTGCTGTGACGGCTAACTCGCGCTGCGCCGACAAATAGCGGCTTCTGGCGGCGTTATCTGCCTGACTTTGAGCGGCGGGGTTGATCCCCGCCGTTCCCAACGCTCACTTCCCCCCCCGCAATGCGGACCAGAATAACACACGCGTTTCTTACGGTGAGGCCGTATCCGTGGCGGATGGTTGCTTGACGGTGACCGTGTAGTCGGCCGGCACCAGTTGCCTGCCGTCGGGCAACTTCCGTCCCTCCATCTTGAATTGCCTTGTTCCCGGAGGGAGCAGGAAATAGAGGATTCCGTCGAGGTCTTCGTACACGCACGGGTAGATGTGCTCGCCAGCGATGGCGACCAGGTGGTAGCCCATGCCGTTGACCAGCGTGTTGATGCCGATCCGATCCCGGTATTCCATCAATCGCTGGACGGTCATGGGCTCAGCGCCGGACTCCTGCCAGTCTTTGACGAAGTCGCCGATGCCGGCTTTCAATTCGCGAAGACGGTCTTTTTCGAGTTCTCTGCCATGTTGGATGTAAAAGTTGCGAAGATCCGGGTCGGCGTCGATGCGCACGGCAAAAAAGTCGACATCGACACCGTCCTGGATGCGGACCTGTACACTTCGGCCCGTTCCGACCAGACTCAGATGCATGATCGGGCTGCTGATGCGGATCGGATCGTCTTTCAATTTCTGAGCGATGTCCGCCATGATCGTGGGATCGACGTTTGCGGCTTCAAACTCCAAGCCGCGTTGCGGGGGAGAGAAGTCGGCCAGGACGACGCCGGGCAGCGGGCCGTCGAGTGTGGGCCGGTTGATCCAGTAGAAGTAAAGTCCGACGCCCGCCATGACGGCCAGGAAGGTCAGTGGAATCAAAATGGCTCCCTGGCCCCGTTTCTTGCGAGCCTTGAGCTGTCTCGCGATCGACGCTTCGGTATCCGCTGACGGCGCCACAGGGATGATGGGTGTCGGAACCGCGGATGCCGGTTGGTCCGGAGCTGCCGCTGGAACTGTGGGGACGAGCAGTTTCGTCTGGCACGCCGGGCATGTCCCCCGCCGACCGGCTGCCTGATCCGGTACACGGATGACGGCGTCGCAGTTGGGACGAGGAAACTGGGTAGTCGTGGAAGGAGATTCGGTTGCAGGTCGACTCGAAAGCGAGCCGGGCGGCTTCCAGTGCGAAAGTGATTCGTGGTGCGACGCGAGCCGGGTTGAGGTCTGTGGTGCTGATTTTCCGGGGCTTCCAACAATCTACGACATCTCTGTCGGACCGCAAGCGCAGTGCGCTTGCAAATCGGAAGTCGTTGATGGGACTCGCAATTCTTCGTTTCTCGTGCACCTGTGGCGTCGGCCGCCTGCTGGAAACCTGACGACTTTCCCCCTAGAATGCGGAGCATCGGTAGGCGCGGCCGTTCCGCCGGGGAGATTTCCGGCTCTGATGATTGTTGAGTGTCACGTCGGTACAGGCGAATCCAGCACGAAAACGCAGATTTTCGTGCGGGTGCTGCTTTCCGTTCCCCGACACACAGCACCGGACAGGGCACGATCACCGGCGACCGCATGTTGATGATTGATCCGGTTCGGTCCCGCAGCGACTTGGGGGGCACAACCGACACTGTTTTCAGGTTGCGAGTTTTCTATGCTGACGCGACGGGAAGTGTTTCCAAACGTCATTGAGATGAACTACCAGGCTCGCCGCCGACTGGGGTGTTGCGTTTATCTCGTCTTCGGCCAAAGCGAATGGTTGCTGAT
>CALJUK010000730.1 GCA_937975745.1 uncultured Planctomycetaceae bacterium
CGTTGAGACGAGGCGCAGGCGAGATGACGCATAATCAACCAGTTCAGTAGGTCAGGCACTGTCTGACGACCTCCCCCCCGACTCCCTCGGCTGGCTGGGCCATTCCGTACACTCACTTCACTCCGATTTTCGCTAGGAAGATGTCATTGCTGCCGAGGTTGCCGACCTCATGTTGTCCGAACGTCGCTTGTCCTCGGCAGGCACCCGAGAGATACAGGTGGCCGCGACCGTCCGAAACGATCGTGTAGGCGTGGTCGGTCGAGTCGCCTCCGGCCTGCTGGAACCACTGCAGCTTGCCGTCGCTGTCAAACTTCACGATGTGAATGTCCGAGGCGGTCGTTCGGGTTTTCTGCGGCATCCCTTCAAAAGCGACCTTTCCGGTAAATGAACCGGTGGTGTAGCAGTTCCCGTGGCCATCGGTCGTGATCCCCAAGCCATAGTCGATCCCCTCACCGCCGGCAGTCTTCGTCCAGAGTCGTCTTCCATCAGCATCGAAACGCGTCAGTAAAATGTCATGCTTGCCGGCGTTCGAGACTGTCCGGTCAGCCAGCTTGAGTTCTCCCTGAAACATTCCCGAGGCCCAGACATTTCCCTGCTGGTCGGCCGAGATGCCGTGAATCATCGCGCCGGCACTGCCGTATCCCGAATGCAGCCAGACAAGCGTGCCCGCCGAGTCGAACTTTCCCACGACCAAATCTCGCGTGCCGGCCGCTCCGAGTGGTTGACCGGCCAGCGTCGATTCTCCGGAAGCAAATCCACCCAAGTAGCCGTTTCCCTGCTGGTCGGCCGTCATTGCATGCCCCGAGCTGCTCCCCTTGCCGACAGCTGCATGATGCCAGCGAAGCTTTCCGTCGGCATTCAGTCCCAGGCAGACCAAGTGGGCCGGGCCGGGGTGACCGACCGGCTGACCGTCGAACTTTCCTTCGCGGGCAATCGCGCCTGCCACGAAGACGTTCCCCAACCGGTCGGCTGCGATGCCATGTCCGTAGTCGTAGCCAGCGCCACCGCCTGTCTTGATCCACACCAGTTTCCCGGCCGAATCGTACTTCGCCACGAACATGTCGTAGTCGCCGCTGGTGGTAATTGTGATGTCACCGAAAGTCGCTGATTCGCTTTGGAAGTGACCCGTCACGTACACATTGCCGAGATGATCGCTGGCGACGCCATAGCCCCGATCGATGAGTTCTCCGCCTCCTGTTCTGATCCACAGGAACTGGCCGGCCGGGCTGACCTTCGCCACGAAGAAGTCCATCGAGCCGACTGCCGTGACACTTTGGTCGCCGAACGATGCCGTCCCGGTGAACTCACCTGTCAGCAGGACATTCCCTTCCGAATCGACTGCCAGGCCGCGCGTCTTGTCATGCAGGGCTCCGCCAGCTGAGATAGTCCATTCGAATTCGGGGGGACGGGCCGGCTCATCACCACGAACCGATTGTCCGGAGGAGATAAGAGGAAGAAGCGACAGCGTGAAAACAACGGCGTAGAGCTTCATGGTTTCCTCGGAGAATCAGCGGGAGGGGAGGGCAGGGGGAAGATGGGACTACTTTGAAATCTTCTCGCGAAGCAGTTTCGCCAGGTACTTGGCTGTCTCGTCACCGATAACGTTGTAGCCCGCCAGATTGGGATGCCGATCGCCGTACCAGCCGGGAAGGTCCCCCAGGATTGCATCGAGTTCGTTCGACATCACGACAACCCGGTCGCCTCGAACGAATGGTTTGACGAATTCGTGGTATTTTTCGGGCACCTTGTTCAGCGGATATCGCCGGTAATTGAGCATGTTGGGTCCTTTTTCCAACTCGGCCGCGTATCGCGGATAGATGTCGAAGACGGCCAGTCCTTCCTTCTCGGCCACCTGCCGGACGAGATCGTTGATTTGCGTGCTGCCCTCCTCGTTGGAAAAAGGAATGACCGTCATGGGAATCAGCAGCGCCTGCGGATGATCTTTCCGAAGCCGGGCCAGCAAATCGTGGAAGTCTTTGGGAAAGTTCTCGGCGAAGTTCTCCCGCCTGGCCCGATCGTTGAGCCCATAACGGATGAAGACGTAGTCGATACCGGGCAATTTGGCAGCGACGCGGTCATATCGGCCAGTATCCAACAGGCGGTGGATATACTCTCCACTGAGGGCGGTGTTGATCACGTGGCAGGCCGGCAGGTCGCCCTCAGCCGCGATGAGTTGCTCGATCACATTCTCGAGATGCGGGCCCTCAGGCTTCAATTGGCGGGGAATGCTTCCTTCGGCTGTGCTGTCTCCCAGTAGAAGAATCTGAATCTTGCCTTCGTGCTCGGCGTGGGCATTTGTCGACGTCAGCAGGCAGGCTGAAGCAAGTATGACTGCTGCCAGACCGGCCACGGCGGGTTTCAGAAGTCTTGGGGGGAACGTCATCGGTGTGGAGTCTTTCTTCGGCGGCATCAACGTGCCGTGAATATGGAGGTGTGTTCTTGTAGCAGATCCGAAACGGATTCTAAAACGTCACGACACGATTCTCGCGGGCCGATTGTTCGGCCAGCAAGATCGCATGGACGACGTCGCGTGATTCTTGCGGAGTAATGACGCTCGGCGTCTTGCCTTCGACGACGCACTTGAGGAAGTAATCGAACTCCTCCTTCAAGAAACCGCGTCGCATGTCGTGCACCTTGGGCCAATACGTCGACTGCGGATAGCTTAACCCGGACTCGTTCAGCAGTGTGAACTGAACGCCCGAGTTGTCGATGTAAATGGCCCCTTTGGTTCCGACGATCTCCATGCGGGCATCGATGGCATAGGGCGCGTTCTCTGGAAGACACCAGATGTTTTCGATGACGGCAATGGCATCGCTTTCCAGCCGAAACATGGCCCAGCCAAGATCATCGTGCCCCAACTCGGGCCGCGTGTTGAGCGACTGGGCGTAGACCGTTACCGGTTGCACACCGGCGTACCACAGCATCAGGTCGAGGTCATGCACACCATCGCCGAACAGAGCGCTGATCTGCTTGAGATGGCTCTCGGTAATCCATTTGGCGAGGTTTCTCCGGGCATGCATCGAAAGAATCGCGCCGAGCTGTCCCTGCTCGATGGCTTCCTTCGCCAAGGCGTAGCTCGTATCGAATCGGCAGACATGTCCCACCATGAAGGCCTTGGTTGAAGCTCGCAAGGCGTCGAGGATTTGATCGCACGCTTCGACCGTGTCGGCCATCGGTTTTTCGAGGAAGACATGCTTTCCCGCCGCAATGGCATCGAGCGTCGGCTGCAGATGATCGCCGACATGCGTGACGATGGTGACCATCTCGATCTCGTCGTCGGCCAACAGGTCCTGGTAGTCCGTGTAGGTCTTCGCGATGCCGTACTTGTCGGCCACTTCCCGCAGTCGGTCGGGCCGTCGAGTACAGACCGCCGTGACGTCGGCCTGCGGGAGCTGCTGCAGCGTGTCGACATGATGCTCACCGAACCAGCCGAGCCCAATCACACCGCATCGAATCCGTCTCATGGTGAATCATCCTGTTGTGTCGTTCCGCGGACTTTGGCCTCGTGAGATTGCTTCATGACGTCATGCTGCCGGCCGCAGTGCGCAGAATCCACCACCGAAGCCTCCGCTACCAGCGCGGCCGGCTCGCTGTCGTCCCGGCAGAGGTCTCGCACATCGTAGACTGCCGTCTTCTGGATTTCTCCTGCAGGCCGCTGCGATCGTTTGCCTAAAGTCGTGGTGGAGGGACAGCGGACCGACACCCGCGACGGTCATTTCTTGGGAATGGCGTCAGCCGGAAGCAGAAGTTGGTCGGGAGCCCGCGCGACATAGGGGGGCACAGTCATCAGAATGACATCCGCGCCGCTGCTCCGCACATCCAGCCGCCAGCACTTGCCATCCTCTCCCTCGGGAACCGGGACCGAAAAATATCCCTGCCCGATGACGACTCCGTCTTCCCAACTGCGACCTGACGGGAAGATTCTCGGCTTGTCGGTACTCGAAAAACCGCCAATGACCTGCGTTCCGTGCGGAACGTAGAAGTAGACGCGCGACCCGGAATTCAGATGCAATCGCGACTGCGTGCTGGCCTCTCGTGTCACAAGGAGTTAGGGAGGAAACGTCAAACTGGTCATTGCTCCTGCATCGGCTGATGTCAGACGATGCAGCCCAGCGAACTTCGATTGGAGACGGATCGCGTGAGACTCGCCGTCCGGCTTGACCAACAGGCTGTCCACAACGCCGTCAATCGGCTGCCCGACGGTCTCCAGTTGAAATCGTGTCTCGCGTACTTTCCGATACGATGGGATTTCGCCTGTCACTGCTTCAAACACGACGTCCGACGGTTGCTTGTTCCAGATAAGCCAGAACTGTTCGTGACGGTCCCGGGGACCAAAATCTCCCAGCTCGGCGAATCCGCGTTCCAATTCCGCCGGGCGGATGGGGCCGCCAAATTGCTGCGGCGTGAAGTCGAACAGCGGATTGTCGGCAATTCCTTGGGCGATGATGCTGGCGATCTCTGCGGCTTCAAACGGTTGCGAGGTCTTCCAGGGGTTGGTCGATTCAGGTTGCCCCCAGGCAGCCTGTTCGGGCACGATGATCAGTTTGTCGCGGTGCGGTATGTCGCGATACAAGGCCTGCGTATGAACCATGCCCGTCTCGCGGGCCCGCCACGCCAATTGAATCGCCGCAATCCCTTCCTCAGTGGAACCCTGCCGATAGTCGTAGATGTGTTGTACAAATCGAGTGTAGATGGCCAGATCGTCCAGCCGGGCTTGCACGGATGCGTCGGCCGTCAGCTGTTTCGCCTCGCCGATCAGTCGATACATGCGACCGATCAGGTCTCTCGACAAGAGTGGTCGATTGGCACCGTCGATCAAATCGAAAAAGGTCTTCATCGGGCCGGCCGCTTCACCGAAGCAGTCTGTGACAAACCGGTCGACGATTTGGTCGACGCGTTCCGCCTCCGAGACGTCCCAGAGCAAACGAGCGGACAAAAAGTGTCCCAAGCCACACGGTCCCCAACAGTCTCCGGACTCGCTGGTGTAAAAGCGCGCCCCCAGCTCGTGGAATCGGGGGATGGTTTCGGCAAGATACTCGGTATTGCTGGCCCGCGAGGATCCGGGCAAATTGCGGTCCCAAGCCACGACGCTGTGATACTCGCGAATACCAAACTGCTGGACGCCCGAGGCTTTCCAGGCGGCGATTGTTTCCTCGGGTGTCTGATCCGAGAACGCCGTCGCAACGGAAATGACCACCTTGCCATGCGGTTGAATTCGGGGAGCCTTTGCATGCCCGGCGTAGGCATACATTCCCAAGTGTATTCGGTCGAAACCGGCTTCTTCCAGAGCGGTCGCGGCCTGGTTGGCGAGCAGAATCAATCGATCACTGGGGCTGCCGATGGCCTGGCAGTCGTCGCATTCGCACCAACCCAGGCCGTCAGTGGGATCGAGCGAAATCGAATCGAGCGTCGGTTCAGCCTTCGCCTGGGTGACAACGTCCGCTGCGACCAGCTTGCGCAGATCCTCATTCGAGATGCAAAACTTCTCCAGCCCGTTGATGGCAACCCGCTTGCCATCGACCAATGCCAGCCATTCCGGATGCTGGTCAAAAAGGTCCTTATGCCGCTGGACGATGCGACCCCAGGAATGCCCCGTGTTGAGGTCAAATCCACCACCCATTCGATTGCGCGCGACCCACTGCCGGTACGTTTCTTCGTTCCACGGATCTCGCCCATAACCATACCAGACATTGCGTGATCGGTACGCGGGCCGCTCGTCGACGTTCAGATCGAGTTTGATCTCCGAATGCCTTGGGACAATTTCCCAGTGGGCCGTCGGAAAGTACTGTCGGTAACCGATGCGGTACAGCAAGTCCCAGACGGCGTGTTGGACGGCCAAGTCCGATCCGCCAACAATACGGAGACTCTGATCGCGAGTGCGGATCGTGTAGTGTTCGGGCGCTTGTGGATCGGCAACCACTTCGAGTGCAATCCCGTTTGCTCCCTTCGTCGACTGCAGTTCAAACGAGGCTTGGCCGATGCGGCCGAGATATTCGACCAAATCTTCGGCAGCCTGTCGGACTGTGTCAGACGCATCGGGCGCAATGATCACAGGCATCAACGCCTTGCCATCCCGACAAAGGATGGCTCCCTCGGCAGAATGACACACAAGCAGAACAACAACGATCAGAAACGCCTTCATGGGCGATGCCTCATTGACAAGACTGCTTGAAAGCGGCTTCAACGCGTGACGATGTCAGCTCCGCTGACCGTCCGCAAACGGCAACGCGGAATGAATGTGATCTGACTGAAACCAGTTCCAAAGCCTGTTGGTGCGAGTCTTCGGCCAGCATTCACAGGACGAAGGCGAAGCACACAGAGGTCTTGAAACCGCATCTAGAATGTACCCTACACAATCCGATGCAGGAACACACATGATGAGTGTGCCCTTTGCCAGGCTGGATCGAACAGCAGCGCCGGGGTCCGCATGATGAAACTGCGGCTTACGCTTTACCTGCTGATGGTGAGTTTTCTCTGGCATTGTCTGGATGATGAGCTGCCGGCCTGTCGGTCGAATATCATTGCGGTGATGGCGGATGATCTTGGCTGGTCGGATGTGGAATGTTACGGGGGCGAGAGCGAGACGCCCCACATCGACTCTCTCGCGCAGGATGGACTCTGCTGGACGCAGTTCGACAACGGGCGTCGTGGCGTTTCGATGGGATCCCTGAACGCACTGGGCGAAGTCCTGAAACTGAAGATCACCTTGGGGCGGAAGCCCACGCGGGAATGCGAATAGACCATGGCAAGCGTAGTGAAACGACCGACGCCAGGAACGGAGGAGGCTGCTTCCCGACGAATGGGGCGCCTGCGATCCATGTTGTTCGAACCCAACGAAGCTCTCCAGGCGACGGGAACTGACGATGCAACGGCCATCGCGGCAACCGAGACGCACCACCAGTGTGAGCGCGCAGCACGCTCAATGGTGCCGAGGGATGCGAGCGAGTGCACGGCCTCAGGAGCGGACCCGGCTCAAAAGAAAACGCCCAAGTCTGTGCGAATTGCAGACTTGGGCGAAGGTGTGCACGCTGATGCCAGCGGTTGCCAAAGGTAGCGGTGGAGGGACTCGAAACATCCACCAATGCCAAGGCGAAAACGGGCATTTCAGAACAAGGCCGCGCAAAATCCGACGTAAACGGCGCAGCAGAGCCCCAATTCCCGGCCGATCTGCAGGCCATCATCTCAGCATGGCCGACTCTCCCTGACTCCACCAAAGCAAGCATCCGGGCTCTCTGCAGAAGGGAGTCTGTCTGATGCTTCCCACTCTCCCGCCAACTGGCGAACTCTCGGGGTGGTCAGGGATCCCCTGCAGTGTGTACCACCGGCAGACTGGTCCATCCTCTGAAAGCGACCGGATCGACTCATGAGCGGTCTGTGCGGCTCTGGATGTCGCCCAAGACTCCCTCACCAAGTTGACCGCCAAAGAGAGAGACAAACTCTTCGCGGCCGCTGGCGGCTGCTCCGTCCGAATGCTGCAGATGGCGAGGTACGTCGACGCAAACGGCATCCCGCAGCTTGGTGAATGGGTCTCGCAGGGGAAGCTCAAGATGTATCTCGCCTACGAGATCACCCATTGGCCATCTGAAGAACAGCAGTCGATCTGCTCCCGCGGTGTGGATTGGGGCAAAGCGTTGGCCCGTTACGCCATGGACGAACGGAATCAAGAAAGGGCAGCCGAGATCATTGAACGTACCGAGCGCAAATTTGCGCCGGGCAGGGAAGAAGAGATTGTGGCCCTTCTCCGGTCGTTGGCGGAAGACTTGGAGGCCACTGCCTGACCCTTCCCGCGTTTCGAAACGCTCCAGCAAGCCGTCTTCGGGCGAATCACAACTGGGGGGCCGGGCGTCCAATGTTCAATCCGCATCGTTGAACAATCAGAAACCTCAACTGCTAAAGGACATAGGTTCTGCATCACAACGCACATCGGCGTCCGTGAACGCTGGAGTTTTACCACCGACCGCAGCACCGCTGTTGGTAGTCGAACTCAGCATCCCAACCATTTGGGCCAGTTGGCCAGCACGGTGCGCGACTCCGTCAGGCAGACGAAGCAATCTCAGCCCGAAGAGATCAGCCATTCGTCTCTTCAAGTCCCCAAACATCAGACAGACCAACTCTGTCCTTTCTCTCACACAAGTTCCTGACATGCGGAACGAAAGGCCTTCTCAATGACGACTCCATGGTCAACGATCTTCAGCAACATTGCTGCTCTCGTGAAGACTTCCAATTCGGCGGAGACACTCGCCGGTACCACTCTCCCCGCGGATGAAGACTCTATCGAGGATGAGTTCGAAGGGGACGACATGACCCACTTCCTCAGTTTGGGCGGGAAGACTCTCGCTCAGTCGTACTCGACAATGCAGTCAGCAGTGTAGACGCTCCTGTCTGAACTTGCGGACCTCGTGATTGCGAGGCTGCAGGACCCATCCAACCAAACTCAGGATCACCACTCTCGCCAGTTGGCGATCTTAGTGCTGCCGGGACGTCATTTTCCGGACTCCTTCCCAGTCTCGCTCTACTCGCTTGGTCCGTGTGTCGCGACGCGCTCCCCTCGATACCGATGGCGTGGTTTTCGGTAGGCTTCTACCTGATTCCCCTTTGTGGGCCACTTTGGTAGGCTGGTTTGGTCACCGGAACGCCTGTTCTACTTGGTAAGACTTCTGACTCGCGAGAAACAGATCCACCTCCAGTTCGGCAACAAGCGCGTCCACTCCCCCACTACGATGAAGAAGCATTTGCCGAGTCCTCAGCACACATGACTACCCCATACCACGCCAAGTACTTTGCACACGAGCTAACCCGGCAGGCAGAGCCAGGGGGCGTGGATCGTTTGTCGATGGCGTTATTCGATGCCTGCGTCGACCTGAACCCGCACCAGATCGAAGCGGCCATGTTCGCCCTGCGAAGCCCACTCTCGAAAGGCGTCGTGCTGGCCGACGAGGTTGGCCTCGGCAAAACCATTGAAGCCGGTCTCGTCCTCTGCCAGCACTGGGCCGAGCGAAAACGAAAGCTGCTGGGCATCTGTCCGGCCAGCCTGCGGAAACAATGGGCACTGGAGCTTCAAGAGAAGTTCAATCTGCCTTCGATGATCCTCGACTCGAAGACCTACCGGCAGGCCGTGCGTGACGGCAACGGCGCGCCGTTCGCCAGCGACAAGGTGGTCATCACGTCGTTCCACTTCGCCAGCCGGTTTCGTGGAGACATCCCAGCCGTCCCCTACGACCTCGTGGTCATCGAGGCGGCCCATAACCTCGGCCTACCGGCCCAGCAACAAGATGGGCCAGAACATCAAGTGGGCTATTGAGGAGCGAAAGAAGTGCCTGCTGACGGCCACCCCGCTCCAAAACTCGCTACTCGAACTTTACGGCCTCTCCACGATCCTCGACGACCTGATCTTCGGGGACGTGAACTCGTTCCGTACCCAGTACACAGGAGCCGGTGCCGACATAAACACGCTCCGAGCTCGCTTGAATTCCTTCTGCAAACGGACGCTCAGGCGGCAAGTCACTGAATACATTCAGTACACCGAACGTATCCCGTTCACAGTAAGCTTTCGACCAACGGACGACGAACACAAACTGTACGAGGCAGTCTCGGACTTCCTAAATCGCGAGGATACCTTCTCAATTCCCGAACAGCAGCGTCATCTGACGGTGCTGATCCTGCGCAAGCTACTCGCTTCTTCGTCCCACGCAATTGCAAACACGCTGGACACGATGAAGTTTCGACTAGAGGAAATGCGTGACGCTCCCGAGCGAACCACAGGCGACGATGAGTTCATGGAAGAACTGATCGAAAACGAGGAGCTCGAAGACGACTACCTCGATGAGATTCTCGAAAGAACGACCGACGACGAGGAGCAGGTAGAACAGGAGATAGACCGCGAAAAGCTAGGTGGCGAAATCGATGAACTAGCCCGGTACGCTCTGTGGGCGCGTAGCATTGGCATCGACACGAAGAGTCGATCGCTACTGAAGGCTCTTGGTCTTGGGTTCACTCAGATGGAAAAAATGGGAGCGAACCGGAAGGCCCTCATCTTCACGGAGTCCCGGCGGACTCAGGACTACCTGAAGAGTTTTCTCGAATCGAATGGCTACGGCGGTCAGATCGTCCTGTTCAACGGAACCAACAGCGACCTAGATTCCAGGCGCATTATCGACAAATGGATCGAAGACAACACCGCCAGAGGTCGAGTCACGGGCTCGCGAGCCATCGACAGCCGGACGGCCCTGATTGAGTATTTTCTGAATGAAGCAACTGTAATGATCGCCACCGAAGCGGCAGCGGAAGGCGTGAACATGCAGTTCTGCTCGCTCGTCATCAACTACGACCTGCCGTGGAATCCCCAGCGGATCGAGCAGCGGATCGGTCGTTGTCACCGCTACGGTCAGAAGCACGATGTCGTGGTTATCAACTTCCTGAACGAACGTAACGAGGCCGATCAGCGGGTCCATGAGCTTCTAGCAGAAAAGTTCAATCTCTTCAGTGGTGTCTTCGGTGCGTCGGATGATGTTCTCGGGCAGATCGAATCGGGCGTCGATTTCGAGAAACGTATCCTTGCCATCTACCAGAAGTGCCGCACACGCGAGGAGATTGATGCGGCCTTCCGGCAGCTTCGGGACGAGATGGACGAGACAATACGTTCCAAAATGGACGAAACCCGCCAAATGCTTATGGAGCATTTTGACGAGGACGTCCACGCGAGGTTGAAGGTACGGCTCGACGACACCCGCGCAAACCTCGACCGAATCGGCCGCCAGTTCTGGACCCTGACCAAAGTCGTGTTGGATGGCCATGCCACGTTCTGCAACGACCAGCTGACCTTCGACCTGCGCCAGTCACCGGTCAGCACATGTCGGCCTGGAACCTATCACTTGATCTCCAAGCAGCATCAGAATGTCACCGGCGACTTTCTGTACCGACTTTCACATCCTCTGGGCGAGTGGAGCATCGACCGGGGCAAGCAGGTTGAGACGCCAGTGGCGAAGGTCACATTCGACGTCACGAATTATCCCATGAGGGTCTCCGTGGTCGAAGCCCTGACGGGAAAATCGGGTTGGCTCACTCTCCAGCACCTCACTATCGACTCGTTCGACCGGGAGGAGTACCTTCTGTTCTCGGCGATGGACATCAGTGGCAGATCGCTCGATCAGGAGACCTGCCAGAAGCTCTTCCACTGCACCGCCCAAGTTGCCGACGCCAGTGACATACCCCCGGAACTCACCGATCGGCTGAAGAAGGAAGCAGGCCGACACGCCGAGGCAACCATCACGCACTCACTGGAAGGCAACAACGCCCTGTTCAATGAAGAGCGAGAGCGGCTGGAAAAGTGGTCTGAGGATATGGTGGTTGCCGCTGAGAAGGACTTGTCTGATACGAAAGTGCAGATCAAGGCGGTGCGGCGGCAGGCACGCTTGGCAACCACGCTCGACGAGCAGAATGAACTCCAGCAGAAGCTCCGTGATCTGGAAAAGAAGCAGCGAAAGCAGCGTCAGCAAATCTTTGAGATTGAAGACCAGATCGCCGAGAAGCGTGACACGCTAATCGATGGCCTCCAGAAGCGGATGACGCAAAAGACACACAGCACCCACCTCTTCACAATTCAGTGGGAGGTGGTCTGATGTTTGATCCGACCAGGGTCTCGGCCGAGCAGAACACGCTGGCTGCGGTCAGACCTAAGAAGCCGCGCCGCAAACGCAACTACTGGGCGCATCTCAATCCTGCCGAGTTCGCCCCGTTTCCGAACTTCGAGCCGATCCCCTACCTGACCGAAGCAAGGCTTTTTCGGAGAGCACAGTCTGGAGATCAGGTTGCGTTCCACGAAATCTGGATTCGACACGCTCGCCTGGCCTACTCCGTTGCCAATCAGTATTCCATCCCGCAATCACTGCTGGCCGACGCTCTCCAGGAAGGTGCGTTTGCGATCCGGCGGGCAATCGAGCGATACGAGGTTGAAAGGTATAATGCATTCAGTACATATGCTTGGTACTGGGTCTACCAAGCAATGGGCAGATTCCTGCAACGTTCCCGGTACCTGGTCCCAATTCCCGCCCACTTGTGGAGCGAGCTTCACATCCGCGTAAAGAATAGCGATGCGCACGTTTGTGCGGGCATCCCGATCCAAGTCGAAGCCATCGTTCCTTTCACACGGACAATGCCACTCACTTCACTGAAGCCGGAAGAGCATCCTACGACAATTGAGCCGTCACAGGTGCCTTACGATGCGGCTTTGCTCAAGTCCCTGGTAAAGCGAATTCTTCGCGACCGGGAGCACTACGTCATCAGCCATCGAGTTGGACTGGGCGAAGTTGATGTGTTGACTCTGGAGGAATTGGGCAAACGACTGGACGTCAGTCGTGAACGAATTCGCCAGATCGAAACGAAAGCACTGCAACGACTGCGCGAGCAACTGCCGGTCCATGGTTGGCGTGGCCTCCATGGCGATGAACAAGTAGATTCCCCCAAGTCCACGGAGACGGTCGAATCACTTGACGCGGCCCAACCTCTCGATCACGAGCCCGAGCCCGCCAAGTCGCGTACCCCCCGGGACAACACGGTCGACGAAATCCTGTTGAGTGTCTTCAAGTGCTTCACCTTCCGGCAGGCGAATTCACTCATCCACTACTATGGGCTCCTGCGGCAACAACCTCTCCCACTTGCTTGTGTTGCCAAAGAGCTCGATTTGTCCAGGCGGAAGACCTACCTGGCACTGAAAAAAGGAAGAAAGAAGTTGATCCGCGTTCTGCGGCCATTTTCCCATCCTGACCTGCAGCAAATACGAAGAACTCTCGTTCAGTCACCCATCACCGAGCTCGATGACGAATCCGACGCTGGTTTGTCGGCAGACTCGGAGAGTTCGCCGACGCCCTCCAGTCACGGATAACCCAAGAGACACACAGCACGTACCTCTTCACGATTCAGTGGGACGTTGTCTAGGAAACGGCATGGCACTAAAACCGGACCACCGCATTGCAATCGACAACAAAGAGCACCTTGTGCGATATGTCGGCGCGACAACGAAGCGGGGAGTCGCACTCAGCCTGTGGATGTGCCGTCAAGGAGCCGTCCGGTCCCATCTGTCACAGGCGCAGCGTGATCCATTCCTCGGATGTTCTGCAAAAATCACGCTCGGCTTCGGAAGGAACACACCCAATCGCGTTCCGTTCTCCCTGCTGCGTAACAATTCCGGATGGCTGCGAATCCTCTTAAGCCAGCCCGATAGTACATTTCCTCTAGCATGCTGCTCGGCAATTGTGTTTGACGACTCCGGCCAGCCCCATCGATTAGATATGCTGGAGTACTTCTTTGAGAAAATTCTGGATATCACTCCAATTGCGAACTCTCCACTGTCTCTGCAGCATCGGTTCGCCAGCGTAGAAATTGAGCAGCGACCCGAGATCCTCGCAATGTGGAATGGCCTGCGGTATTCTCTCCATCATCCACAACAACGTCGAATTGACTCAGAACTCTGGCATCTTCGCCGAGAAATCCGAGAAGCAGAAGATCGGATTTCCGTGCTGAGGAAGCAACGGCGGAAGGCGTCTGCTTCTTCTAACGCTCCAACCACCGCATACATCGACTGTACTCACCACGCACTACCACAAGACGAAGACGTAGACGACTGCCGACGGCAACAAGCTCACCTTCGCCAACTCCTTTGCGATCTCGAAGAACGGGAGCTCTCTCTGTTGCAAGAGCGCACTCTCATTACGAGAGAGCCCATTCTCGACTGGAAGATCAGGCCGTTGGCAACAGTCCGCTGGACAATTATCTCCGACGAATCTACCAGGTTTCGCCACACACAGGCTGACAGAAGACAATGACGAACTTCGAGAAACTTCAGAAACTCCTTGAGGAAATGTTCCAACTGGATCAGGCCGATCTGGATTTCGGCATCTACCGGATCATGAACCAGAAGCGAGATGAGGTCATCCGCTTTCTGGAGAAGGACTTGCTACCGCAGGTCAAGGAAGCGTTCAGCCACTACAAGTCAGCGGATAAGGCCACGCTTCAGAAGGAACTCGACAAGGCCATCGAGCAGGCCAACGGGTTGGGCGTCGATCCCGAGACCACGACGAAGGTGAAGGAGCTTCGTGAGCAGATGGCCGACTCCAGCGTCGATGTCACGGCATTGGAGAACGAAG
>CALJUK010000731.1 GCA_937975745.1 uncultured Planctomycetaceae bacterium
CGACTCCATGGCACAAAACGCGACCTCGGAAACGTTCCAAAGCTGTGCCGGGGGGATCAAAGGCGGGCCGCCTTGCTGGATGTTGCCAATGAATTGCTCGAGTTGACGACCATGCCCTTTGTCCTGACGCATTAGTGATTTACGCCGAAAGTTGGGCCATCCCTTGCCGGTCAGTCGGCGGAAATTGTCGAGCGTCAGCGTACGCCCCTGGCAGAACACATCAATGCGTTCTTTGGGAAAGCCGCGGTGACCACTGCTAAGGTAATGCACGGTTCCCACAGACCCACTGCGAAACCGCAAGGAGATGCTCGCCTGGTCGCCGCGACGACCGCCCGCGGGCGCGACCGCGTAGACGCTGGCGACTTCTGAGTCGAACAGAAAGCATAAGAGGTCGATCCAGTGGCAAGCTTCGCCGATGATCCGTCCGCCTCCTTGCCGAGGATCATGCATCCAGTGGTCGGCGGGCAGGTGACCGGCATTGACGGTGACGATCGCCGAGGCCGGTTGGGAGCAACTTCGCAACAACTGCGCCATCTTCATCGACAGTGCGGAGAAGCGGCGATTGTATCCCACATGCAGTCGCATGTCGCCAACCAGTTCATCGTGTGCTCTGCGAACAGCGCAGAGCCCGTCACGATCGATCGCAAGCGGCTTTTCGACGAACACGTGCTTACCCGCACGAAGCGATTCGACGACCAACGGGGCATGCTGGCCGTGACGGGTCGCGATGACGACCGTGTTGATTTCCTCGTCGGACAGAATCGCGTCATTCTTGGTGGCAGCCGTTTCGATGCGGAATTTCCGGGACAGCACGGCGGCGTTCAATCCGCCGGAACTGGTGATGCATTTCAGACTGGCGTCGGTCCTGGACAGTGCCGGCAAGAGTGTTCCTCGCGCGAACTGGCCAGCGCCGATCACGCCGACAACCGCCGGGGCCGCCTTCGCTATGGGCGGCGAGGAGCGGACAACCCGCAAGTGCGACGCGGAATTGCTGGCGGGGTATTGCAGCAGTATCGCCAGGTCCGAGTTGTCTTTGACCAGGCTGTCGTAGGCCTCGCTGGCCCGGGTGTGGGCGATGCGTTGGGTCACCAGGGGCAGCGGATCGAGCTTGCCGCCGGCCATTAACTCGATGACTGCTTCGAGGTTTCGCTGCTCCGTCCAACGGACATAGGCCAGCGGGTAATCGATGCCCTGTTGTTCGTAGAGCGGATCGTAACGGCCAGGGCCGTAGGAACAGGAGACCTGTAGGCTCAACTCCTTTTGGTAGAATTCGGCGCGGTCGAATTCGGGTGTGACGTCGCCCACCAGGACGATCCGTCCGCGTTTCCGCGCGATGCTCGCGGCGTTGCGCAATATGCGGTCGCTTTTTGCCGAGGCTGTTATCAGAACCGCATCAGCCCCGGCATCGCCCTCCAGCGACCGGAAGAGTTCGACGGGGTCGCCTTCGCGGGCGTTCAGAGCGGTTGCTCCGAACCGCTCGGCCAACGCCAATCGGTTTGCATCAAGATCAATGCCGACGACGTTCACACCAGATGCGGCCAGCAACTGCACGGCCAGCAGTCCGAGCAGACCGAGACCGTACACAACGACTGTCTCGCCGAGTTCTGGCTTCAGAAGCCGAATGCCTTGCAGCGGAATCGACGCCAGCACGGCGAAGGCAGCCTGTTCGTCTTCGACGGAATCGGGAACTTTCACGCAAAGATTTCTGGGGACGTGTACGAC
>CALJUK010000732.1 GCA_937975745.1 uncultured Planctomycetaceae bacterium
CTCGCGCGTTTGCGCTGTGATCGGCCGATCGCATGCGGGGCAGTGTCCTTGTCCGACGCGCGCATACAGGACGCGCAGGTAATCGTAGATCTCGGTGATCGTGCCGACGGTCGAGCGAGGATTTCGACCGGACGTCTTTTGGGAAATCGAGATCGTGGGGCTCAACCCCTCGATCGAATCGACTTCCGGCTTGGGCATCTGGCCGAGAAACTGTCGCGCGTAGCTCGAGAGGGATTCGACGTATCGCCGTTGCCCTTCCGCGTAGAGCGTGTCCATCGCCAGCGAACTTTTACCGCTGCCGCTCGGTCCGCAGAAAACACTCATTTTGTCCCGCGGAACCATCAGGTCGACGCTTTGCAGGTTGTGTTGGGACGCCCCGCGGACGACGATCTGATCCCGTAGCGACTTGTCTTCCTTGTCCGCAGGGGTCTCGATTTGCCAGCGGGCGCCGAAACTCGCCGTTCCATCCGTCGCGATTGTTCCGCTCTGCTGCTTGCCCGAGTCGAGCTCCTCGCGGGAGATCCCCAACAGTTCGGCCAATGCCCGCCCCGTGTGTGAACGGGGATCAGCGGCGATCAACTCCGGCGGACCGGCGGATACGATTTCGCCACCACCGGCCCCCCCTTCCGGACCGAGATCGATCAGCCAGTCGGCCGTCTTGATGACGTCGAGGTTGTGTTCGACAACGACCACGGTATTGCCGGCATCGACGAAGCCGTGCAGCACCTTCAATAGCATCTCGACATCGGCAAAATGCAGTCCGGTCGTCGGCTCGTCGAGCAAATAAATTGTCTGGCAAGTCGAGCGTTTTCCTAACTCGCGGGCCAGTTTAATCCGCTGTGCTTCGCCCCCGGAGAGTGTCGGCGAGGGTTGGCCCAGCTTGAGGTAATCGAGTCCGACATCGTGCAGTGTCTGCAAGAGCCGGGCGATCTTGGGAATGTTCGCGAAATGGTCGAGGGCCTCTTGCACGTCCATTTCGAGGACTTCAGCGATGTTGCGCCCCTTGTAGCGGACTTCCAGCGTCTCGCGGTTAAAGCGGTGCCCCTCGCAGACCGGACACTTCACCCACACGTCGGACAGGAAGTCCATCTCCAACCGAGTGGCTCCGTGCCCTTCACACGCTTCGCATCGGCCGTCATCGACGTTAAAGCTGAATCGCCCCGGTTTGTATCCCCGCAGCTTCGATTCGGGAAGTTGCGTGAACAGATCTCGAATCTGGTCGAACAGTTTCACATAGGTCGCCGGGTTGGACCGGGGGGTACGACCGATCGGCGATTGATCGATGTCGATCGCCTTGTCGACCAGGTCGAGTCCTTTGACCGCGCGATACTGGCCCGGCTTGCCATTGCCACCGTTGACATCCCGGTTAAGAACTTCCCAAAGAATGTCATTCACCAGCGAGCTTTTCCCGCTGCCGCTGACACCCGTGACGGCGATGAATGGTCCCAGGGGGAACTCGGCCTGCAAATCCTGCATATTGTGATGTTTTGCCCCGGTGATCTTGTTCTGGCCTTTGCCGATCGGGCGCCGTTCCTTGGGGACTTCGATTTGACGTTTTCCCGAGAGAAACTTCCCCGTCACACTGCGGTCCGACTGTTGAATGTCGGGCAGTTTTCCCTCGGCGACGACTTCTCCTCCCCGAACACCGGGGCCGGGACCAAAATCGATGATGCGGTCAGCCTTCCGCATGGTGTCTTCGTCGTGCTCGACGACGATGACGGTGTTTCCCTGGTCGCGGAGCTGGCAGAGACTGTCCAGTAGCAGCAGGTTGTCGCGCGGATGCAGTCCGATGGACGGTTCATCGAGAATGTAGACGACACCAACCAGTCCGCAGCCGATTTGTCCGGCCAGTCGAATCCGCTGGCTTTCTCCGCCCGAGAGTGTTGGGGCCGTCCGATCCAGTGTGAGATAGTCCAGACCGCAACGGAGTAGAAAACCGAGCCGTCCACGAATTTCTTTGAGGGCCTCGGCTGCGACGACCTGCCCCGTCGGATCGAGTTCGAGACTCTGAAAGAAGTCAGCGGCGGCGTCAATACTCAGGCCGCACACGTCAGAAAGCGACAACTCCGTAGGAAGGCCGCGCTTTGTATACCGCGGACTGTTCGATTGCAGTCGGACATGCCGGGCCTGGGCGTTCAGCCGGGAACCTCCACAGGCCACACAGGGGACAACCTGCATGTAGTTTTCCAGCTGTCGCCGTCGCATTGGATTTCGGGCCGACCGGTACGCCTCAAGTAACTCGGGGACATAGCCGTCATACGTTCCGCCGTGCTTCCAGACCCCGCCGGAATGTCGCCAGCTGAACGTGATGTGCCGGTCTCCGAGACCGTACAAGAACAAATGGCGGGCTTGATCGGGAAGGTCGTCCCAGGCCGTTTTCAGGAGAGTCCCCGGTTTGAGATCCAGGTCTTCCTCGATCGCGGCGAACACTCCGTGGTACAGGTGCTTCCGCCAGCGGCCGATCTTGGAAAAGAGTCCAAGCAGTTCGATTGCCCCCTTTTGCAGCGACTTCTTCGGATTTGTCACCAGCTTGTCGAGAACAAAATCGTGCCGCATTCCCAAGCCGTTGCAGTCAGGACACATCCCGAGCGGACTATTGAAGCTGAAGAGTTGCGGGCTGGGTGCCTCGTAACTGATCCCGCAATCGGCACACGCGTAGTGGGCACTGTAGAGTTGGTCTCGCGTTTGGTCGGCCACATCGGGTGCTTCGGCGGAGTTCTCGGAGGCGGGGGGCGAACCACTTGAGGAGGTTTGTTCGAGGGAGACGATCAGTGTTCCGGAAGTCAGGCGGAGGGCCGTCTCGATTGCCTCGAAGAGTCGACTGCGGCTTGGTTGACCCGACTTCAATCGATCGACCACCACTTCGATCGTGTGTTTCATCTGCCTGTCGAGGCGGGGAGCCTCCGATAAGGCGACAATCCGGCCATCGACCCGCGCCCGGACAAAGCCCTGCTTGAGCAGATCGTCAAACAGATCGCGGTATTCCCCTTTCTGCTGCTGAATCAGCGGTGCGAGAACCGAGAAGCGAGTTCCCTGTGGAAGTTGCTGAATTCGCTCGAAGATCTGGTCGATCGACTGTGCGCTGATTGGCCGGCCACACTTGACGCAGCCCTGCGATCCGACCCGCGCGAACAAGACTCGCAGATAATCGTAGATTTCTGTAATCGTGCCGACCGTGCTGCGGGGATTACGACCGCTGGTCTTCTGCTGAATCGAAATCGACGGAGCCAAGCCACTGATTGAATCGACTTCCGGCTTGGGCATTTGTCCCAGGAATTGCCGAGCGTAGCTCGACAGAGATTCAACGTAACGGCGTTGCCCTTCGGCATAGAGTGTGTCGAATGCCAGGGAGCTTTTTCCGCTACCGCTGACACCCGTCATCACGACCAACTGATTGCGGGGAATGCGGAGATTGACGTCGCGGAGGTTGTGTTCGCGTGCCCCTCGAATGACGATATCGGTGTGGTGCATTGGGCTCGGTGCCCTGTCAGGGCGTTGAATTTGGGCTGCCGTGTCTTCCGACAACCCGTGAGGTTGGGTTGAACGCGTCGCGGGATCCGGTTGCATCAGCGGCCCGGAGACAGCAGCAGGGGGGACCGGAGACCGGATCGGAATTATAGCGCACCGCCGGAGCAACCAACAACGAGCCAGCCGGACAACATCGCATGAAGCCGAACAGGACGGGCCCCAATCGTACCCCTACGATCCGCCGCCTTGCGGACCACCCCCTTGCGGACCTCTGTTCTGTTGACCACCCCCTTGCTGACCACCGTCGCGCGGACCACGGCGTCCCCGTCCCCCACGGCGTCCACGGCGTCTCCGCCGTTTCCCGGATTCGTCGGGACCGGTGGCGGGACGTTCTGTCCCGGCTGGCGGAGATTCCGCCGTATTCGAACGAGGATTCGGATTTTGTGCCGGTGCGGGGGATGACTCTCGGGTTGGTCGATCGGACCGATCGCCGGGCGAATCACCGTGTGAATGACTGGGCGACTCGCTGGGCGGGTTCGCAGTGGGGGATGTGACGGCGGGCCGGTCTCCGAGGGAATTTCCGTCGGTTGCTTTGGGTTCCGCCGATTCGTCCGAGTTGCTGTCCCAGATCCCCTCGGCGAACTCGTCGTCACCTTCCTTCTCCAGGGAAGTGTTTTGGCCGGCAGCTTCGTCCAACGACTGTCGCCGTTCTTCCTGCAGCCGACGTTCGTGCTCGGCTTCTTCGGCAGCCCGGGCAGCGTCTTCCTCGGCAATTTCCTCAGCCAGACCGGGAAAGTCGTCCATTGTCATCGGCGACGACGAAATGGCCAGCATTGCCGGCGAGACAAATTCGCGATGCTTGCGCGGTTCTTCGACCAGTTGCATCCAGACACCATCGTCTGCGCAATGGCAGACGGCGGTCGTGGTGTCGACCGGAAGTCGGAGTTCTGATCCGCACTTGGGGCAATGAAACAGCCGACGGACATCCAGTCTGAGGCGATAACCCGGGCCTTTGATGGCAGATCCTCCGCAGTATTCCTAGGCGACTCGGAACAACACGCGGTGATTGTGACGAATGCACGGTCACCACGGTCTGTACAGACGAAAGGGTTAGCCCACCGAGCACGCGTCTAGAAACTGAACCGGTTGGACTTCCCAATGCCTCAGACTTCCCTTTAAGCTCTGCTGGAAGCACCGGGCCTTGTCTGGCCGCTCGTGACGGGCTCGTCGGCGTGGTCGATGGCATGTTGGCCGCTGACGACACGTTTCGCAATCCGTCGAATCGAGATTGACGTAACAACAGTCTCATTTTCGTGTTGGAAACGCAAGCCTGGACCGATTTGAAGCGTGGAAAGTCACAGTTCACAATCCTTCCCATTTCCTGCGGACGCCATGACACAACGAAGCATCATACCGACGGCTGACCTGCTGCAAGTCGCACGTGGGTTTCTGATGGGAGGAGCCGACATTATCCCGGGCGTCTCGGGGGGAACCGTTGCGTTGATCCTGGGGATTTATTCCCGGTTGGTGACGGCCATTACGCGGTTCGACGCGACGCTGATCCGGCTGCTGATACAGCGTCAATGGCAGGCCGCCGTCGTACACGTCGATCTTCGTTTTCTGGTCGCGTTGGGAACCGGCATTCTACTGGGGATCGGCGGATTGGCCACGTTGATGCATCACCTACTCGAAAACCACCTGCAGGTGACGTTTGCCGCCTTCTTTGGAATGATTCTGGCGAGTTGCTGGCTGGTGGGACGAGCCGTCCCCCACTGGCGGGCGACCGAAGTGGTGGCCGCCGCGTTGGCAGCCATCTTTGCCTACTGGTTGGTCGGCCTGCCTCTGCTTCAACAGCCGCCGGATGGGAACGGCTACACTTTCTTATGTGGCGTGCTTGGCATTTGCGCGATGATTCTGCCGGGTATCAGCGGTTCGTTCATCCTGCTGATTCTCGGAAAGTACAGTGACATCACTGGTTTGCTGAAAGACGTTTTGCACGGGCACGTGTCTGTCGCGGCATTGACGACAATCGCAGTTTTTGTCGTCGGCTGCGCCGTCGGTCTGCTCGGTTTCAGCCGGGTGTTGAAGTGGCTGCTCTCCCGGTTCGAGCCGACCACGATGGCGGCGTTGTGTGGTTTTATGGCCGGTTCGCTCCGCAAGATCTGGCCGTTCAAACTCGACCTGACACCCGACCTGACGGAGTTTAAGCACAAGCTCTACGAGAATGTTGCGCCCAACTTCGGTCGTCTGGAGAGCTGGTACTGCTTGGCGGCGATCGTCATTGCGGGAGGGCTGGTGCTCCTGCTGGATCGGATGACTCTCGCGGAAGAGCAGATCGAGCATCTGCCGGATACGCTCGAAGCCGAGTGATTCTTCCCGACAGATATCAGGCAGACTGGCTGCTTTGAAGACCGAAAAGAGCATCAGCTGGGCGACGCGTGTCAGCCAGGTGCGTTCGGAGGTCGTCATCTCGCCCCGGTCGATGATCTGCTTCGTTTTGGTGGCAGCGTGCGAAATCAGCACCTTCTGGAGGCTGCCCAACTGTCGATCGCCTTCCTGCGACAACAACAAACCAGCAATCCGGTTGAGTGCTTCCGCTTCCGAAAGTTGCGGCGGGACATCATTGGTCCATTGAGGTGCGTCATCCCGATTGGCCACGTCAATGGCCACGCGTTCGATCAGAGTCGAAACACGCGCCAGTCGCTCATAATTGATGCGTGCTGGTGTATCGTTGGGGGAATGGTAATCCTCGTGCTCACCGGTGGAGAAAAACAGGAACGGAATCTCGTTGGCCCAAAAGGCACCATAGTCGCTGCGTGTCCCGATGAGGTCGACACCCATCCGGGCCATTTCCAACCCCTCAGGAACGTCGACGCGGTCCAGGGTCTGCCGTAATTGGGGTGAGTGCTCGCCTCCCATGACGAAGACGGTGGGAAGAGGCAGGTCGCCCAGCGAGCGACCGATCATGTCGGCCGTGATGAACATTTTAACTTGGCTGAGTTCACATGGTGGATGGGCCACAAACCACCGCGATCCCCACAGAAGATGCTCTTCGAGATCGAACCCCAAGAAGATGACGCTACGCCGTAATCGGGTTCCCGACTGGCTCATGCGGCGGGCCAGTTCCAGTACCATTGCCACACCGCTGGCGTTGTCGTCGGCACCGGCGTAAATCCGCCCGTCGCGGATTCCCAGATGATCGTAGTGGGCGCTGATGATGATGAATTCGTCGCGCAAGTCCGGATCGCTGCCCGGAATCCAGCCGCCGACATTCCGACCCATGACGGGTGTCACGCCCTGTTCATCGGGACTGCCAGGAATCTCCTGGTAGTAGCTGTTGTCTGCGAACAACGGTTTCAAGCCGCTCTGACGGAATGAGTCCACCAGGTAGCCAGCTGCCCGCTCGGCATCGCGTCCGCTTCGTCCCCGGAGTTCGGGGCCGGCCAGATACTCGACATGCTGGCGGACACCTTGGACGGAAACGGCCGGACTGAGTCCCACCGCGGCTGTCGACACCACTGCCGGTGCCGCCACGCTGGTCGTGTCGATCGGCTCGGCGGACCGCCCCACAGCCGTGTGAACCAGAAGGCTGAGGGCGACACACCAAATCCATCCGTCCTGCCGGTGGAAGCGATTCATCCTGGGAGTCCATGTCATGCGGAGGTCTTTCCAAGTGAGCCGGATCATGACGACACGATTAGGCCGCATCGCCGCCGGCGTCCATTCAAGTCTACGGTGCATCCCTCACTTGGGAAATCGGCCCGTGAGCCAACCGGTCTTAACGATTGTGGCGAAGTTTCCTGTTGTGAGATCGGGTCGTTTGCCGATGATTTCTCTGACAGAGTTTGGTTTGGCAGGCGACAGCTCGGCTGCAATGTCAATCGGGTCTGGCGGATGCCGTCTGCCTTCGGGATCGACGATAGCTCTTTCGTGGCCGATCGGGCAAGAGCAGTTCGACCTGCGCAGATACACCACAACACATGAAATCAACAGATGTTGCAGCGACGAACGGACTCGCGAACAGCTGCGCAAGGAGGCTGATCGATGGTCCGATGTGCGGTACGTGCAGGTATGGTCATACTGACAGCGTGGCTGATTACCGCCATCTGTTCCCCCGGCGAAGCCTTGGCGGCCGGTAACGGTCAGCCGACCGACTGGGGACGGTTCTACCACTACCCCTACGTCTATTACCCACACAACTTCCAACAGCCTCAGGGAAGTTACAATCACATGTACTACCGGTACGCTCCCAACCAGCGAATCCCGGTGTACAACAAGGATTGGTACAACTTCTATCCGACAGAAAAGCCATACTACCGCGGACACCACTTCATCCTGGATGTGTTTTAGGCACTCTCCAGGGGGAGCCCGCTACGGACACTGCAAATCCGACGGTGAAGTGATCGCTCGGACCGGAACCACCTGTCTGTCAGACGGGGCTGGTTGGACTGTGCGAACTACTAGAACAATGTGCTGCCAGCGGTGTGACGGCACCGAATGGCGGACCAAACGTACGTGACGACCCGGAAAGGGAAGGCCCGATTGCTCGCTGAGCAGTCGGGCTGCTCCCTTATGGGGAACGCGTTTTT
>CALJUK010000733.1 GCA_937975745.1 uncultured Planctomycetaceae bacterium
GCTGCGCTGTTGGGCGTCGCCCGTTTCGGGCTGCTGCTTCGCAGTGATGCCCGAAGGACGTGGCTCGCCTTCGTACCGGCAGCACTGATTCCGTTGATCGCCTTTTTCGTCACCAACTACCTCGTCACTGGAGGTTGGAAGCCGCTCTACATGTATTACGGTAAAGAGCCGTACCTGTATGTTCACGAGGGAATCCCCAGCTACTGGCTTGACCCGCAGGGTGTCGACCGCAATCTCGATCCGCCGCTCGTGTACGCGTTCCACTGTCTGGTGGGACATCACGGCGTTTTGTCCCTGACGCCCGTTTTTCTGCTGACCATTTGGGGCTGGATTGTCGGGTTCCGCTCGACTGACGCTCCGCTGCGTGTTGTGCATCGACTGGGATGCGTTCTGACGATCGTCGTCTTCGGCTTTTATCTCACACGGACAGGCAACTACAACTACGGTGGGGTCAGCGTCTGGCTCCGCTGGCTGCTGTGGCTGGTTCCGTTCTGGGTCCTGGCCATCCTCCCGGTCTGGAATCGCCACGCGACGAAATTCTGGTTTCGCGTGACCGCCTGCAGCCTGCTGGCAATCTCGACGGCTTCCGCCTGGTACCACGTCCCCAACCCGTGGCAGCAACCATGGTTGTTTTCCATGATGGAACAACAGGGCTGGATCAACTACGAGAAGCAACCGCCCGCCTTCGCTCGGCCGATTTGGACCTGGTTTCAGTCGCTTCCCGTAGAACAAGCGTGGATCGAGTTTTCCGGTGTGGGGCTCGAAGGAGATGCCATCCACGTGCGGTTAGAGACACCCGGTCGCAACCCGGACGAGGAGACCCAGCAACTGATCCTCGAACGAACGATCGGGACCGATTCGCCACAGCGGAGGGAGGTCACGATTCACCGGGCTGCATTCGCAGCGGGGCAACCGCCAGAAGACTTCCTAATCTGGCCGTCCGACCTCCCGCGCGAGGCCCAGTCATTGGCAGTCACGCAACTCCTCGGGCTGCCGACACCCAGGTCCTATAATCCGGGAAAAATCCGCTATCTGAAGTCGTCACTCCGCGGTGATGCTTTCCGCTGTCAGCGGGCCGCATCGCAGGTCACTTCGCCCGGTCCACAAGGACAACCGCTGAGACATCGGACCGATCTTTACCTGACAGACTCCGTCCCCTTCGGAACACTTCGGGCAGACTTCAGCATCTACGATCAGGACTCCGGCGTTCTCCTGAGCCGCCTGAGCCTGCAAGCGACCCAGGCCAGCCAGCTCGCCCAGCCAGCTGACGCGGGGCATTGAAGTCCCGTTGGTGAGGCACAACCAACCGCCATGCACACATGAATCCACACGTAAACAATCTCCGGTGGATGGTGCCGAGTGTCGCGGTCGAAAAACGGGTTCGGCGGGAAGCCATCGCCGCCCGATGGCCCGTTCGCCGCTCGGCGATGCAACCGGTTGGCAGGAATGCTCTGCTGCATCACGTCTCATTGATTGAATCTTCGCCCCAGGACTGCTAGTCTCCCCTTGGTCGACAATCATGTTGGCAGCGGAGTCACGCTCCGCGTTGAAGGCGTAGCTCAGTCGGCAGAGCAACGGACTTTTAATCCGTAGGTCGTGGGTTCGAATCCCACCGCCTTCACTCTTCGAATCAGCGGCCTTGTCAGTCTGTCAATGTCGGGTTGAAAAACTCGATCCCAGGCTCTCTGGGCTCTCGATCGTCGGGTCTGGACCGGAAAACTCTCGATGGACGCAACACGTCCCTCATCCCGACAGCGGAGACACGCCTCGGTTCGGTCGGATCGATTCTGCGGCCACTCTGAAGCTGTGTGTCGCTGGATTTGCCGGTCGCCATTGAATGACGCGTCCCAATGATGCTCGCATCCGCACAAACACGGCGCTCCACATGTACTTGACAAAAACATCCAGAAAACGCTACTCATTTGCTTGACCGTTCTGCTGTAGCGGTTAAGATCGCGCAGCTGCAGTCGCGCTCGTCTTCCTTTGACCGCAGTTGAATTGCAGGACAGGAGTCGGATTCATGAGGCCGATTCACGGCCGGGCACATTTCAGGGCGGCCCGTTCGCTCGCGATGCACGTCACGTTGGCGTTCTTGGCGGCACTGAATTTGGCAACACTGATCGGCTGCGGAAGGACTTCCGAGCCTGAGTATCAGGCCAGCGAAGCCATTCAGAAGCTACCTGTGCCTTTGCAGCAGCAGATCGCCCAGGTCTTGCGCGAGCACTGTGGCACGCCGACCAATCCGAAGCTCCTGGGCCAACCGGATGTCGTCCCGGAGCATCTTCGTCTCGGACACCAGGTCTACGCCCAGCGGTGTCAGCAATGTCACGGCATCAGCGGCGACGGTGCGGGACCGGCGGCAGCGGTTCTGCGACCTCGTCCGCGAGACTATCGGCCGGGCATCTTCAAATTCACGTCGACTCCCTACGGCTACAAACCACGCCGCGATGACCTGATCCGCACTGTCTCGCGGGGCATTTCCGGCACATCCATGCCGTCATTCAAATTGCTCCCCAAACAGGAACTGGAAGCGGTCGTCGACTATGTCCTGGTGCTGACGCATCGGGGTGAACTGGAAAAGTCTCTGGCGTACGAGTTGGAATCGGAGGAAGAGCTCATCGAAGGCGTCGTGCCGGACGCCATCGACGTGATCGTTAACCGCTGGAAGACTGCCGACAACTCGATTGTCTATCCGCTGACGTCTCAGCCGGTGCTGACGGCCGAAAGCGTTGTCGCGGGCAAGAAGGCCTTCCTATCCAAAGGCTGCTCGAAGTGTCACGGAAACGACGGACGAGGTTACACGAAAGAGAATATCGGGAAAGACGCCTGGGGGTTTGACACCAAAGCGGCCGACTTGACGTCGGGAATGTTGCATGGCGGGCGTGAGCCATTGGACATCTACCGCCGCATCATTTCGGGCATCAACGGGACACCGATGCCGGGATTCAGCAACGCCTTACGAGACGAGCCGGAGACCTTCTGGGATCTGGTTGCCTACGTGTCGTACGTTTCCAATCGTCGTCGAGAAGGTGTCGCGATGCCGGTTGGAGATTTCCTGCAACCGCAACCGGCGTTGAACGTGCAGACGCCGCCCAAATAACACTGCCCGCGAGTGGCAGAAGTTCGCTTGTGAGCCGCTGACGACCGAGTGAGAGACTTCCCGCCTGTCCGGAGCGCCCGTCATGAGTCAGTCCGCTAATCCATCACTGACGGTCAAGCGAAAAGAGCTTGAGGAGTTGCGGTCGCGCGTTCGTCAACTCGAGTCGGAGATCGCACGCGAGGAAGTCGGCGAAGATTGGCAACCCACAGGGTTTTATGCCACCTACTACGCAATCACCGGCGGCATGCTGGGAATGCTGGCGGCCATTGTCAGTTTGCTTTCGAATGTCGTCTTCGCCCCCGTGGCCGGGAAAGACTCGCTGGAATTGATTCGCGTCTACCTGACGTTCCCCTTGGGGGAAGAGGCCTTACAACTGGCCTCCGGTGGGCAGACCTACGCTGTCGGTGATGGCATCATCTTGACGTTTGGCTGCTGCCTGTACATTGCAACGGGGATGTTGCTGGGAATTCCCATCTACCTGGTGCTGGTCTCGGTCACAGCGAAGTCGTCCCTGATTGTCCGGGCAATCGTCGCCAGCGCACTCGGACTGCTCATCTGGCTGATCAACTTCTACGGAATTCTCTCGTGGCTGCAGCCTGTACTGTGCGGAGGAAACTGGATTACAGACCAGTCGATTCTTCCCTGGTGGGTTGCCGCAGCCACGCACGTTATATTTGGCTGCACCATGGCGTTGGTTTATCCGCTGGGGACGTTCACACCGTATCGCCACCCGACGGAGTCTTCCTCACTGCAAACTACTGTTGTATCAAACTGAAATTTTTAGGTTGAGAAACGGGAACAGAGCGGCCAGCAAGCCGCGGCCCACGTTCTTCAACCATCAATTTGAAGCCTGACAAGGCACTACGGTCGGTTGATCATGAATAC
>CALJUK010000734.1 GCA_937975745.1 uncultured Planctomycetaceae bacterium
GGAAAACCGGGCAGAATGACGACAGGCTTCCCGTGATGTGCTGCCAGGCAGATCGGCTTGCCGGGCTTCAGCGAGACGCCGTGGGCCACGATTCCCGGAGACGTCATCTGCGAGACGGCCCGGTACGACAGATCGCCCGCCCCTTTCGATGTCCCACCCGACAACAACGCGACGTCACACTGCAGCGCCCGTTCGAGTGCGGTCGCAATGGCCTCGTGATTGTCGACGGCTGTTCCCAGCAGGACCGGTTCGGCTCCCAGTTCGGAAACCGCGGATGCCAGGATGGCGGCGTTCGAATCGAAGACACATCCGGCTGGCAATGGTTGGCCGGGTGGAACGATCTCGTCCCCCGTCGAAATGATGCCGACCCGCGGCCGGCGTGTCACTCGAACGTGACTGACACCGATGGCCGCCAGGACGCCGATCTCGCGCGAAGTGAGTTGCTCGCCGGCTCGCAAGACAGTCTCGCCCCGGGCGATGTCCGTGCCGGCAAAGGTGACGTTCTGACCGGCGGCAGTATTTCGGGTGATTTGCAGTCTGGGCGGATCGACTGAGTCGTCCAGATCGGTATCCTCGATCATCACGACGGCGTCAGCACCACGGGGTAACATCCCGCCGGTGGCAATTGGCGTGGCTGTCCCCGAAACAACCGGCAGAGTAGGGGGGGCACCCGGCGAAAGTGTCTCTGCGTTGAGTGACACAAACCGTGGAGTCTCTTCGCTGGCAGAATGGGTGTCGGCCGACTGCACGGCGAAACCGTCCATGTTCGACCGGTCGAATGCCGGTACGTCGACTTCCGCAACGACATCGACAGCCAGCACGCGTCCCAGCGAGTCTGCCAGCAGGACATCCTCGGGTTCCAGTGGGAGAAGTCGCAACGCCGCCTGAAACCGACGAGTCGCTTCGTCCCGGTCGATCACCTGCAGAAACTGTGTCTGCCGGTTGTCATCCGTCGGGCCTGATGTTGCCTGTGGCTCGTTCATCGGCTGCGCTTAACTGGCGAGAGGAAAATCGTAAGAGTATACGACGACTTCGGCTCCCGGAGGATAGCCCTCCAGGTCTTCTGGTACGATCACAAAGCCGTCGGCGCGGGTTGTCGACGAGAGAATGGAAGCGCCGCTGATCGCCAGCGGCACGATTCCCTCGGTTTCGACTCGGACCCGGCAGTAATCGGTTCGACCGACGGCGGACGTGATCTTCCGGGCAACGCGAACGGACCGCTGCGGGTAGGGCCAAACGGACGTTCGTCGGCCCAATCTGCGGAGGGCTCTTCCAGCAAAAAAATCGTAGGCACACAGGCACGACACCGGGTTACCAGGAAGCAGAAAAACGAACGCGTCACCGATCCGGCCGATGCCCGTTGGGCTGGATGGTCGCATGGCAATCCCATGAATGGAAAGTTCGCCTGCTTCGGAAACAACCAGAGGGGCAAAGTCTTCGGCTCCTACGCTCGACCCCCCCGAGACCAGGATGACATCGGCCCCCGGTTCAGTGAGTGCCAGGCGAATCTCCTCGCGACGGTCCCCCAACAGACGGTGTTCGACAACGCAGCCCCCGTCCCGTTCGACCAACGCCAAAAGCATGTTCGAATTCGCGTCGAAAATCTGGTTCGGCTGCCGCTCTGCCCCGGGGGCGACAACCTCGGTTCCGGTGACAATCACCCGCACCTTGGGCTTCCGGACCACGAAAATCTGGTCGAGGCCAACAGACGCCAGAACACCCAAGTCCTGCGGGCGAAGTCGCCGGCCGGCCGGCAGCAGGGCGGCTCCTGCGGCGATGTCTTCGCCGATCCGTCCGACATGTTTTCCCGCCGCCACGGTCGTCGTCAACTGGACCTGCCCTGCTGTTTCGTTGGCATACTCCGCCGGAACGACTGCGTCGGCTCCCGCAGGAATGGGAGCCCCCGTCATGATGCGGACTGCTGTCCCGGGCTCGACAGTGACCGCGCTGGGAACAGCCGGTCGCGATTCCCCCACAACCCGCAACACAACGGGCGAATAGTCTCCCGCGCCACTGGTTTCTTCACCACGGACGGCATACCCATCCATGGCCGAGCGGTCGAATGCCGGCACATTGACTGGTGAGATGACATCCCGGGCCAGAACTCGGCCTGACGCAGAATCGAGTGGGACGACTTCCTCTGACAGCGGTCCTGTCTGCCCATCGACCCAGTCCCAGGCCGCCTGGACAGTCGACCGGCTGGCAAAGCCCCGCATCCGCACGTCGGAATTGTGCTTGTGAGTTGGGGCTGGCGTGTTGGGTGAATCGGCTGGCTTCGTCACGTCAAACTCACTCCGATCTCTCGCAATCTTTCCCCGGTGGATGGTCCCGACGGCTGGCATTCCATCGCGACCTTGGCAGAAAACGCCCCTTCTAACCGACCGTCATTCTCCGGCGAAGAGTCCCGCGGGCCTCGGGAGCCCGGCTGTCTCCAACGCGGAGAAGTAGTCGGCCGGTGTATTGAGGTTCCGCAGCGAATGTAATTCCGGGTCGACCACCTGAAGTGTGTCAACCGGGACGACGACAGTCTCGGCCTGTTCCATCAGGTAGACGGGGCGCAGACGTTCTGCCTCGACAAGTTCCGTTGCCTTGTCAGCCAGAATTGTCCGATAGACGGCTGCCATAGGGTGATAATAGTCTCCCTGCTGAGGAATCGCGACCTCGCTGTTACCGATCCGGCTGAGCATCTCTCGAACAAATGCAACGCTGAGCAGCGGCACGTCGCACGATGTCGCGTAGGCCACCGGGACACGATGTTGCAACCGCCTCAACCCGGCTGCGAGTCCCGCCAACGGCCCGAGTGCCTCGTGTTCATCTCGCACGATCTCGATGTCAGCTGGTAACTCGCTGATGTCCTGGCCTCCGGCTGCCACAACAACAATGGGCCCCCCCACGGCTCGCGACAGTGTGTCGATGACTCGGCAGAGCATCGGCTGCGCGCCAAACGGTAGCGACCACTTCGGCAGTCCCATCCGCCGGCTCATCCCGCCGCACAGAACGATTCCACCCGCATTGGCAGCGTCGTCACAGTGTGCGATCTGATTGCCTGGCTTTTCGGCCATCGCGGTTTCCTCCATCTGTGGGATTGGCCAGCCAGTCCCTCGCCAGGCCTTGAACGGGACGTTGTCGAACTCGGTTCCGGCTCGCTGGCCGTGCGATCGACATTTCTGGGACGTATCAACTCGCGGACGATGCAACGGAAGTCCGTCTCCCTCCGTCGTGTTCTCTCAAGTTGAGTCTGACGGACATGTCGGGAATTGACAATCGTCGATGCCCACCGTGTCATCCACGGATAGACGCGTCCCTTCCTTTTCACCGACGGAAATGTCGCCTTGTCCCAACGGCTGCGAAGCGTTGATTGAGATATCGTCCGACTGTTGGACGCCGACTTCCGTTTCGTTAGACTGGCACCATGAGCGAACAACCCTGGTACCAGGCGGGATTGAACTTCACCTGCAGCCAATGCGGCGATTGCTGTACGGGCGCGCCAGGCGTGGTCTGGGTGAGTGACGAAGAGATCGCAGCGATCGCCGCCGAGTTAGATGTGCCGGTTGGCGAGATTCGACTGATGCACACACGGCAGGTCCGCGGCCGAACGACTTTGCGGGAATACGCCAACGGCGACTGCACATTCTTCGATCCTCAGACGCGGGGCTGCAAAGTCTACAGGGCCAGGCCGACTCAATGCCGCACGTGGCCATTCTGGCGTTCGAATCTCGAAAGTCCCGAGACGTGGAGCCAGGTCCAGGCGGTTTGCCCCGGTTCACGGGGCGGCGCATTCGTCAGCCTCGAAGAGATCGAACAGCGAGCCAGTCAGATTGATCTCTAGAACCAGTTTCAATACCGGTTGGTCCGAGTCTTCGGCCAGCGTTTACAGGACGAAGTCGAAGCACACAGCGGTTTTGGAACCTCTTCTAGAGCGTGCTGCGCCGACAAATCGCGGCTTCTGGCGGCGTCATCTGCCTGATTCTGAGCGGCGGGGTTGAT
>CALJUK010000735.1 GCA_937975745.1 uncultured Planctomycetaceae bacterium
AACGCCTCGCTGCAACACCGCGCCCGCACCGCAATGCGGTTTATATGACGGTTACCAACTGTCAGCGTCCGGTGGGGGGAAAGACTTTCGACAGTGAATGGGCCAGCGACGCGGACCTTCTTCTTGTCTTCGTAGGGCTTGTCGTACAGGAATTCGGAGTCCGCCTTGGCGGCGATGGAGGCGTCAATCTCCTGCTGCCGGGCGATGCGGGCCTTCCACCAGTCGGCGTGAAGCTTCTTGGCGTCCTTCGACCAGCTGTCGTCGGCCTCGTGGGGAATCTCCCACTCTTCCCACTTCTGTTTGACGGCCTTGTTGAGTTGCTCGCGGAGTGGTTCCAGTCTCTCCTGGTACTTCTCCCAGATGACGTCGATCTCGGCGTTGTTGGCAATCGACTTCAGCGTGATGTGGGGGACACGCTCGTAGACGAAACCATGCCGAATGTTGCCATGTGTCGGTGCGGTGGACGGCTCTTTGCGGGTCAGATCGGCTTCTTTGGCTCGGCCTTCGGGAGAGTCGGCCAGTAGGTAGTAGGGATAGCGGGCACCCATCAGTCGGGCGCGGGCCAATGCCAAGGCGACGCGGGACGTGTCGACCGTGATCCACCGCCGGCCCCACTGCTCGGCCACGTAAGCAGTTGTTCCGGAGCCGCAGGTGGGGTCCAGCACAAGGTCACCGGGATCGGTCGCCATGAGAAGGCAACGTTGGACCGTCTTTGTTCCAGTTTGGACGACGTAGACCTTTTCGTCCGTGAAGCTACCTGTGCCAGTGTCGTGCCAAAGTTCAGATACTTCGAGGACACCGAAGTCTTCGAGCTTGCGTACATACTGCAGACTGTTCTTGGCGACATGTAATCGATCTGCTTTGGCGAGTTGATTGAGGCCTGTCTCTGGGGTCTTGGAACGGAACCGATACTTCTTGCCTCGAAACCTGTACTCGACAAACGGGTTGCCCTGTGACGTTATGTTGTCAGCTTTGTAGACGTAAAAACCGTCAGGTATCGGTGCGCCATCCTTTTCCGCTTTGGTCATCCCGCGGTAGGCACCGCTTGCGTCACGAATCCACGTGTATGTGGACGCAGTTCCGTCTTCGCGCGTTTTTGGCACGTAGGGCTGACGGAACTTGGTGCGCTCCGCATCTTTGCCATACCAAAGTAGGTAGTCGAACCGGTTCGAGAGGTAGTTGGATGACAGTCCGCTGGTCTTGATGAAGGCGATCTCGCCAACAAAATTCTCATCGCCGAACACCTCATCCATCACCGCCCGGACGCGATGGACGTTTTCGTCGCCGATCTGGACGAAGATCGAACCGGAGTCGGTCAGTAGGTCACGGGCGACTGTCAGCCGATCCCGCAAGTAGGTCAAATAGCTGTGGATGCCGTCCTGCCACGTGTCGCGGAAGGCTTTCACCATCTCCGGTTCGCGTGTGATGTGGTCGGCCTTGCCGTCTTTGACGTCCCGGCTGGTCGTGCTCCACTGGAAGTTGCTGTTGAACTTGATGCCGTAGGGCGGATCGATGTAGATGCATTGTACCTGCCCGCGCAGTCCTTCCCGCTCGGCCAATGAGGCCATCACCTGCAGGCTGTCCCCCAGGATCATGCGGTTCGACCAGTGGGCGTCGTGCTGGTAGAATTCAGTCTTGGCATCCCCGTCGGGGACGCCGTTGAAGTCGGCAAACAGATCCAGCTGCTGCGGTTTGCCGGCTTTCTTGTCAGCGGCTTCCTTCTGGCTGGCCGACTGCCGCAGCAGATCGTCGATCAGAACTTTGGGGTGGACCTTCTCCTGGATGTAGAGGGGTGGGGCGTGGACGACGAGGTCGGACCAGTCCTGCTCGTCTTTCCCCCGCCAGACCAGTTGCGGATCGAGATCACGGTTCCGCCGTTCGTACTCGACCCGGATCGGCCCCTGATGCTGTTCTTCGACGATCGACTGCAGTTCGGCCGTCGGGATGTTCTTCCGGGTCTCTTCGTCGTGAGTGAGTGTCTCGACAGACTTGGGAGTCCTCTTGGTCTTCTTCTTGGCCATCGTAATTCTTCGTATCATCTTGCCAGGAAACCATTTTCCCGGGTTCGGGGAAATGGTACGGGCCGGTTTCGTTGCTTCAGCGTGTCCGGATTTAAGCTTCGCTAAGGCTGAGTTTAAGTTATCCGGACAGGAATCCGGACATTGTGTCCGGATTTAAGCTTCGCCAAGGCTAATTTTAAGTTATCCGGACAGGACGCATGGACTCCTGCACGAACCGCAACAACGAACGATCACGTGACCTCATACCTTGTTCCCCGACCGGCACCCACAACCCGAACCAGACCGAGATTGGCAAACTGCTGGAGGTGCCGGCGCGCTGTGCGAGCGTTTACGTCCATTGCATCTGCATATTCGCCTGAGGTGACAATCCCCTTGGTTGTCAGCCATTGCCACCCTGACTGCTCGGCTTCCGACAACTCTGAAACGACCTTGGGCGGCAACGCCGCTACCGACCCGGCCGACGAGGGAAACAGAGTCAGAGTCAAATACGGATCTCGCCACTCGTATCTGGGAAGCGGGAGGCCGCCTTTTGATGCCCGCTCCTTCATTGACTTCAGACCCAGTCCCCGTTCCTCAGCCATCCCCAGTTTTGCGAACACGTAGTGCAGCGTCGGATTTCGGCTGAGCATGGGGGCATCAAAAGATTGCATTTGCTCAAGAGTGATCGGATCGACCGGCTTACCCGGACTGCGAATCTCGATTTTCTCTTGCGTCACCACCAACTGGCATTTCGCGCCAGAGATGTCGTAATCGCGATGAACCAGCGCGTTGACGACGCCTTCACGGACCAGTTCAAAGAGCAGTTTACCCTTCTCTTGCCGAACAACCTCAGATCGATCGATGACATTGGGTAACTTGTCCCTTAGCCACTCGATCACCTGACTTGGAACAAGGACGAGGGGGCCGTCAAAATCCTTGGGCTCCTCCGTTCCATCGGCGTAGTGAATCGTTGCCAGAAGTCCCGCCTGCGGCATCATCTCTCGTGGCTCGCTACCAAAAAGCAACATGCCAAACCCCGTCGGGATCAGTTGCTCACCGTCTCGGATAAGCAGTCCCAGACGCTCCAGTCGAGTTTGGAACTCCGGCGAATCCAGAGCATCGGTAATCTTGGCCCGCGAGCGGTAAGCCTCCATGGCTTCCGGCGAAAAGTCCCGCAATCGCGTCGTCGGCTGCGCAGCTTCCCAGGTGGACAACTCGATCTGCTTGCGTTTCTTCTCCTCGGCATCGGCTCTGCGCTCAAGCGCCTGATCCATAAACAGCCGATTCTCTTCGATGACGATCTCCTGCAAGTCGCGGTCAAACATGTTCACCTTTACGCCATTTTCCTGCAGGTATTTGATCCCTTTTCGATCGACGGTCGGGTCAGGGTCCTCGATCCCTACCCAGACTTCCCTGATGCGGGCCAGCACAATCCGCTCCGCGCAACCGAGTTTAGGGTGTTTGCGCGCATTCGGTGCGCACGGTTCCAGCGTTGCAAACAGAACACAATTCGACAGATCACGATCTCGGTTCTTGCGTTCAAGGAGTGTGTACTCCGCGTGATCACCTTCGCGCAATTCACCCCGGTAGGCTGTCATGATCCGAGGCACGCTTGGGACCTCGTCGCCGACATCGACCAAGACGGCACCAACCTTGGGCGCAACCTTGCCATCCGAGCGACTCTCCGCGATCGACATCCGCATGGCGTCGATTGCCTTTTCCATCATTGCCCGGGGTTTGAAGTCACGCATGTGTCATCCTTCAATGAGTCAATCATCTTGTTGAATTCGCCTTCGACCTTGGCTTTGAAGTCGGACTGGATCTCGTAGATGTCGCAGAACTCGGCAAAGGCCCAGCGGCCGTAGGTCCCCAGATGATTCACACCGGGCACCCAGTAGGTCTCCATCGTCGCCTTTTTCTCCTTGGCGTCTTCGCCCCGGTAGCCCTTGATCTCGACCACCAGATGCAGCAGGTCGTCCGGGCCGTGACCGTCATCGACCAGGACGATGAAGTCGGGCCGATAACGGCGTGTCTCTCCACCGAACCGGTAAGGGACTTCGAACCCGAGGCTGTGATTCTTCACGTAGGCCTTTACCTGCGGATGGCTTTCGGCCACCCGGCAGAACTCACCTTCCCAGTCGCTGTCGAGAATAACCCAGTTGATGTGGCAGCGTTCCGGATGTGTCTGCCAGCGGTCGATCTTGCTGGTGTTGAATCGGACATGAATTGTCGAACCGGTCGGGTTGAACGGATCGAGCAGGGCCTTGACCGGGCGCTCCTCGCGAAACTTCTCAGTGATGCCGGTCGTGATCTTTTCACAGGCCATGTCGGCCAGTTGCTGGTACATGAGCAGAGCCGGATACGTTCCCCCTTTGCAGACGAGGTAATTGTCCATCCATTGTTTGACAATTCGCTTCAGTTGGCCGAACAGATACAGCTTGGGTTCCTCGCCTGGATCCCGGAATTTGGTGTAGAGAAGGCGCTGGGTGACGTGGAACAGCAGGGTTGACGGCCGCATGTCTCCCAGGTGCTCCAGGCTCATGTCGGCTGTTGCGCCGATGATGCCGGCGTTCTGTGTGATCGACGGACCGACGAGATCGGGCGACAGGACGAGAACCGAGTCGTCATTGAATACGGCTTCAAGACGCTCTTCCGGCAGTTCGACTCGGTAGCCTTCGACACGCGGAAAGCGGATTTCCAGATGATCACGGTCGGGGCGAACCGCCTTAATCTGAATTGTTTCCCGGGGCGGCTGGGGTTTGGAAACCACAGGCTTAGCGGTGAAATCGAACGGAATGCCGAACACGTCGGCATATTCGACATTGAACTGCCCTTCTTCATTCAGATCGTAGGACTGCCGGCGCAGTGCCCGACCGATGACCTGCTCGCAGAGAAGTTGTGTTCCGAACGCACGCACACCCAGAACATGCGTGACAGTATTGGCATCCCAGCCTTCCGTCAGCATCGAGACGGAGACGACGCAACGGATGTTTCCGCCCAGTTGTCCCGGCTTGCCGACGGTGTTCATCACTTCGCGGAGCAGTTCCTGGTCGGTAATGCTTTCACCGGCTCTGACATCGCCCGTCCGCTCAACGATTTCCCGGCGGAACCGTTCGATCTCGTCGCTTGCCATATCACGGAACTTTGTGTCGAGAGCGTCACCCGCTTCCAACTGTTCGCTGTCGATCAGCAGTGTGTTCGGCCGGGGAAGCGGATTGCCGGTCGTCTCGTCAAAATTGCGGAACAGGGCCAGCCGGCCATTCTCCAGAGTCGCCGACCCGTCTTCGTTGGTTCGTTGGAATCCCGAAATGAAGTCGAAGACCAGCTTTGAGATTGCTGTGTTCTGGCAGACGATGATGAAGCAGGGTGGGACACCGATCCCCTCCTTTCGCCAAAGTTCGACCGCCGTCTCCTACTGTCCGTACAACGCTTCCAGAGCCGTCTGTAGGCGGGCCGGCAGTTTGAGCGGATCGAGTTCCTTGGCCTTGCCCCGACCTTTTTTGGGCATGTCCTTGCGAATGTTTTCCCAGAGGTTACGGAACATGGGCATCTCGTCGCCGGAAATGTTCTCCGCAACCGGGACACGCGGCAATTTGACGATGCCACACTCGATGGCGTCCATGAGTGAGAAGTCGCTCATCGTCCAGGGGAAGAGTGTTCCCTCGGCGTAGCCTGATCCCCGCAGGAAGAATGGGGTGGCAGACAGATCAACGACCTGGGCCAGACCGAGTTTGCGGTTGACCGTCTCCAATCCGGAAATCCAGAGTCGGGCCGCCTCGTTGTTCTTCTCGGCTTCTTTGCGGTCGTCTCCTTTCAAGTCTTCGTCGTCTACTTCCTTCGGTTTGTCGCGGTAGCAGTGATGCGCCTCATCATTGAGCGCCAGGATGTTTTTCATACCCATCAGTTCGGGCATGACCCGCTGCAGCATCTGGCCTTCAGTTTCGAGCGTGTTGAGATCCTCTCCCAGTCGTCCCTGGAGCAGTTGCCGGCCACCCTTCGCAAGATCCATCCGTTCGCGGAGTTTGAAGGCGTGGAAGTTGGTGATGACCATCTTGGCCCGCCGGATGTCCTCCAGCATGTCGTTGGGGACGAGTTCCCGGGTCGAGTAGTAATTGTCGGGATCGTTGGGCTGCAGGACCCGCAATCGGTCCTTGATCGTCAGGCCGGGTGTGACGACCAGAAAACCTCGGGTGAACTTCCTACTGTTCGGTCGGCGCACCGCATTGACCGTCTGCCACGCGATCAGCATGGCCATCACTGTTGTCTTACCGGCACCGGTGGCGAGTTTGAGAGCCAGCCGCGAGATTTCCGGGTTGGCGTCGTTGTTGGCACTGGCAAGGTAGTCGAGCGCCTTTTTCCCAGCCTTCGAATTGGGGGCAACTTCGGTCAGCCAGATTGCTGTTTCGACGGCTTCCAGCTGGCAGAAGAAAGGGCGGTAACTGGCGAAATCGTGGTGTCGCCAATGCTGCAGCAGGCGGGCCGTCTCGGGCGTGACTTGCCACTCGCTGGGATTCGGGATCGATCGCCAGCGCTCCACTTCCCCCCGGACCTCGTTGACCTGGGCGGCAGTCAGTTCGTACTGCTGCTGGCTCGTGGAAAGTCCCATCCCTTCGTCAAAGCCCAAGTCCTTCTGCTTCGACTTCTTCCGCTTCTTGGGCTTTGGAATCGGCGTGATGAACTCGGCTCGACGGCGCGACTCGATTATCTCTTGTGTGGGCTGACCATGCTCGTCCAATTCCCAATGCCGTTGGGGCTGTTCGTAGGGGGAGTTGAGAATCGGGTGATCGAAGAACGGGTTAGACATGCGGTGTCGGCCTCGTCCCAGTTTGCATCGTTGTTCAGTGAGCCGGAAACCAGCCCAGTTGAACAGGCGGATACAACGGAGTCAACTGCCGAGACCGGAACATCCTGGGGTTGTTCTCCGGCGAATCAGAGACAACCTTCGCGAACTCGGCTGGCCGGCTGATTTTTGCGCAAAAAATTCCGGGTGGCCGAGATAACAATTGTCGGCTGACTCAATGGGGAGGTGGCCCCCCTGGTTGGTGTTCAGAAGAAGACAGTGGATCCGTAGTCGACTTCTGGATAGTCTGGCCGAAGAGGTCATCCGTACAGATGTGTGCTGCCGAGGCCTCTCGAAGAACCG
>CALJUK010000736.1 GCA_937975745.1 uncultured Planctomycetaceae bacterium
CTGGGACAATGTCCCGAGTCGCCTGCCCCGGTCCAGGACTGAAGCGATGTTTTTTTTTTATTTTCCCCGCAGCGAACGATTCCCGCTGCCTTGGGATGTTCGCCAGGCCACGCGTCGTTGCGGGCTCGAGCGCGCAACCTCTACCAATGGCGGCTTCTGGCGGGGTCATCGGTCTGATTTGCAGATCATTCGGCGTTCAAATGCCGCCACAATGGTCCGCAATGCGGACTAGCTGCCGGGAGACTCGGTGGCGGCTTCGGCCGACGGCTCTGCATCGGTCGCGGCGGCGGGCAGCGACTCTTCGAAGACACCCAGCTTGCGAAACTTCTCGTACCGCTGTTGCAAAAGATCGTCGGTGGGAATGCCGGAGAGCTGGCGGAGATTGGCCAGCAGCGATCCCTTGAGCGACGTGGCAATCTGCCGATGGTCGCGGTGGGCACCTCCGAGCGGCTCGGGAATGATCTCGTCGATGACGCCGAACTCGAGCAGGTCGCGGCTGGTGAATCGGAGTGCCTCCGCCGCCTTGTTGGCGAACTTGGCGTGCTTCCACAAGATGCCGGCACATCCCTCGGGACTGATGACCGAGTAGTAGGCGAACTGCAGCATCGCGACACGGTCGCCGATTCCGATGCCCAGGGCACCGCCGCTGCCACCCTCGCCAATGACGACGCAGATGATGGGAGTTCGCAGGCGAGACATTTCGCGAAGGTTGAGCGCGATCGCGTACGACTGTCCCCGTTCCTCGGCGCCAATTCCCGGATAGGCGCCCCCGGTATCGATCAGGCAGACGACCGGCAAGTTGTACTTGGCAGCAATCTGCATCTTGGAAAGTGCCTTGCGATATCCCTCCGGATGGGCCATGCCGTAGTTGTGCCGCGTCCGTTCGGTCAGGTTGCGGCCCTTCTGCTGGCCGATGACCATCACTTTGTAATCTTCCAGTCGCGCGAACCCCGAGATGATGGCCCGGTCGTCGCCGATGGCTCGGTCCCCGTGGAGTTCGACGAACTCGTCAAACACCAGCTCGAGATAGTCGAGTGTTTGAGGACGGTCCTCATGCCGCGCCACTTGGACAATCTGCCACGCCGACAGATTTTCGAAGATGTCCCGTTTCATCCGGGTGATTTCCATTCGCATGTTGCGGATGGCGTCTTTGGTGTTCGCGGTCGGACTCGGCTGGGATTCCAACTTGCTCAGCTGGTGTTCCAGATCGTAGATCGGACGTTCGAAAGTCAGCGGTACAGCCATGGATTCTGCCGTGTTGTCTCTCTGGCGGAGATGGAAAGGTTTGTGGTCTCGGTTGCGCACGATTTGCCACGAGGGAACTTGTCGTTCCGCAGCGGAAGTTTGTCTGCGGATATCATCCCGAATTACAGGATGTCCGGCAACTCCGTCATGAAGGGAAGATTCTCGCCGTCGTTGTCGTTGCCGGCCGGCGGAGCGGGTGGTTGCTGCTGTGGAGGCTGTTGCGGTTGCTGCTGCTGAGGCTGTTGTTGTGGAGGCTGTTGCGGTTGCTGAGGAACCGGCTGCTGCGGCATGGGATAAGGCTGTCCCGGCTGTGGCTGCGGATAGCCGGCGGTCATCATCCCCGGTTGCTGCATGCCCTGCGGGTAGCCCGGCGGAAACTGCTGCGGTATGTAGGGCATCTGGGGAAACGGCATCCCGGGAGGAAACGGCTGTCCCTGCGGATGCTGTGGCGCGGCGGGTTGGTTCTGCTGGTGCTTGTGGGCTGTCTTGGCATGTTGCTCCGCACGCCGCTGGGCGATCTCCGCCTCTTTTTTTGCCTTCAATTCTTCGCGTTTTTGCCGTTCCAGTTCGGCCTGCCGGGCAAACTCGGGATCGGTTCGGCCCCGTTCCTGCCGTTCGGCGTCCGCGCGACTGTTCAGTCGGGAAGCAATAATCTCGGCGAGGTCTTCACCGTCTTCCGCGTCCATCCGGCGTTTCAGCTCGAAGGGATCTTCGTGGAACATCTTCAGGTTGCGGAGTTCGCCAGCCAATTCCATCATCGATTGGTAACGGTCGGCCGGCTTCTTGGCGAGCATTTTCAGGACGACACGATCGGTCTCTGGAGTGACATTCTTATTGATGTCGGACGGCTTCACTGGCGATTCTTTGATGTGCTTCATCAGCAAATCGCTCGGCGACGAGCCCTGGAAGGGGGTTTTCCCCGTCAGAACTTCGTACAACACAATTCCCAGGCTGTAGACATCCGTAGCTGGCGTGGAGAGCTGTTTGCGAATTGTTTCTGGGGCGATGTAGGACCGGGTCCCCCGAATCTCTTTCGGTTTGGACGCGAACATCTTGCCGATCCCCTTGGCATAACGGTCCGCCAAGGCAAAGTCGATGAGACGCACTTCTCCCGATTTGTTACTGAGGATGTTTTCCGGCTTGACGTCTTTGTGCAGCCAGCCGCAGTCATGCATGTGTTCCAGAGCCGCACAGACCGATTCGAGGATTTTCTTGATACGCCCCTGCGTGCCGGCCAGATCTCCACTGACTTGAACCCGCAGATTGGGCGCGCGGAAATAATCCATCAGCAGGTAGGCGTACTCTTTGTTCTTCACCATCCGGTGGAAGGTGATGATGTTGGGGTGGTCCAGCGATTTGGACACCTTTGCTTCGAACTTTAACGCGGCAATCTGCTCGGGGTCGTCGTACGCCTCCGGGAGCAGTAGCTTCATCGCCAGATGCTCTCCTCCCCCTTCCTCAGCCACTTCCCAAATCTGGCTGTGCGAACCAGTCGAGACGCAGTTGACCAACCGCATGTCGTCAATTGTCAGGTCGGCATCCGCCACGATCACACTTCCTCGGCGGGAGTCTTGATTGAAGAACGTCGGAACGAAGAGAACTTCGGAACGAGCACCGCTTACGATAAGAGTAACGTCTCAACCCCCCTGTGAAAACGGGGTTTGGCCAATTCGCCGCAGGAAACCGCAGTCACCGGTGGCGGTGGACACGCGGCCAAACGCCCCGCGCGAAGTCCCCATTGACGGGGGACGGCCGCCCGAGCCACACCGAGAAGGAGACGTCGGTCAGGCCTAGAGCGCGCTGCGGCGACAAGTTGCGACACATAAGTGTGTCTTAATGCGTGGAAGTCGATGACTCGGTCCGCTGAGTCCCGATACAACAGGAATTCAGACGTCGCCCGCCGGGCTTTCTCTTCAGTCCCCTTCCCGCCTTCAATCCACTGCGCACGGGCTGCTGACAGGTCATGCCGTAGCATCCGGGCCGTACTCTCGGGCAGACTGGCGAAGACCCGCTCCGATGCCTCTCTGCGGGCCAGCCAGGGCTGCAGACGGTCCGCTAGGTCTTGCCGGATCGGTTGGACGTCATCCCGGCGGCACTTGCTGTAGCTCGCTTTCACAGTGATGGATGGCGAGTCCCCGGCCAGGGAGAACGATTCAACGGTCAGGGACCGTAGTTCGTTGGCGCGGAAACCCGTTCCCAAGGCCACCCGGTAGACCATTGCCCGATCCAAGCCCGGCAGATTGAAGCCCGGCCGCGTCTCTTGCTCCACAAAGGCCAGCAGATAGGCCAGTTCCTCGGTTGAGACTTCCCGCCGTGTATGCCGCTTGTCGGACTGCTCATTGAAACCGCGCAGCGAAACCAACGTGTCCTCAGATGCTCTCCGTTCGCGATACAACCAACGCGAGAACGATTTCAGGGACCGCAGGTAGGCATTGCAGGTCCGCAGGGATGTTCCGTTGGCCAGCTTCGTCTTGATGGCCTGCAGGACCGTACTCGGACGCAGATCAGAACCCCTTCGCAGGTTCCCTACAAAGGGGTTCTTCCCCTCTTTTTGTGGGTGGCCTGGTTTTCGGGGGGGAAAACGAACCTCACTCGGGCTCAGCAAACGGGCGGGAGCCCCCGTTCTGCCACCGTCATTTGACCTGACCGGGTGAAGGCCAAGCGACGGCGAGGCGAACGGGGGCAAGGCTCGACAGTCCTGTAAAACAGGGGTTTCCTTGGGGCCAACAACAGCCCGTCTCGTTGAGGCTGCCCACCTTCCGATGAATCCGATGGTGACTTCCGCACAACGACACCTAAACAAGTGCTACAGATTCAAAGCCACGAAAAAAGGGGAAGAGCCCTTTTAGGAAATTTTTGTCAAAAGAACGCGATCCATGTGCCATTAAGGAGACCTGTAGAGTAAAATCCCCACCCTTCCCTGACTTCCCATTCACCCATTTATGATCGCTGGGAGCTGATTGACCGCCTCCCCCTCCCCCTCCCCCTCCCCCTTCCCGTGCCCGTGCCCGTGACGAGCGCCGCACTCGACACACTGTTGAATAGGTGATTCCAACAATCCAACGACCGTCCTCGACTGGCGCAAGCACTCTCGAATTCGCAAGAGATAAGGTTCTGTACATGAAATCGTGCCTGGCTGTTTTTTTCGTGCTTCTCCTCCCGTGCCAGCAGGCGAATGCGGGGCTCATCTCAATTGGACACGTCTACCAGTTTGTCACCGCAGAAGTCCATGGGGACGGATTATACGACCAGGACTCTCTTGAGAACTCTGCTCTGCCAATCTCGACTGACCTGCAAGCCCATGCAGACGGCCCGATCGCACCTGACGGCTCCGCCACAGCGAGTTCCACGCAGTCGGTGGCAATCAATGAGTTTTCTTCAACGGTGATTGATCTGAGCGCGCTCATGTCAACCAGTGGCTTTGTCGAAGGGCCCGTTGAGGGTTTCACACTTGGGACATCGATTTTCGGACTTTCGTTTACCATCGACACACCATTCCATTATCTGATTAGCGGTGGCGGTGAGGTCGACGGTGACGGAATCTTCTCGATCAGCCTCAGCAGCAAAGCGACTGGCACGGTCTTTGAGGTTGCTGGCAGAGGTGCGGATGAAGCAGAAGGCCTCTTATCGCCTGGAACATGGGACGTTTCCGCGCGTCTCGAAAACGGCGGGGCTGTGCCACACTCCGGGAATGTCAGCTTCTCATTCAAGATCGACGCGCCAGCGCAGGTTCCCGAGCCGTCGAGTGTTGCCCTGTTGCTGCTGGGTGGCTTCGGTCTGGTCGGTTACGGCTGGCGGAAACGTCGGCAGGTGTAATCCACAACGGAAGTCAAAACGAAATCTCGCACGCAGCCGATTGAGTTACCCAACTCAGTCGGCTGTTTTTGTTCACCCGCGATTCGTCACGGCAGACGCCATCGCGGGCTGCATTTGCCAAGCTGCTCCGGCAACCTCGCATCGGAGGAAGTCCCACGCCTGCGAGGTTTTCAATGGCGTCACTGCACCAATCGCGTAGAATGTGTTGGCCCGATTCTTGCATTCGCGAGGTCTGGCGGTGGCCTGCTTTGTCCGTAGCCCTACCACTCTGCAGCTGTTTCGGCCTAAACCAGCACAAGTCCAACCCATAGCAGTCAGTCATGCTAGTCGACAAGATTAAGTTTGCGATCACGTCGCGGTCGGTGCTTCACAAGGTCGTGTTGGCAACGATGGCCGTGATTCCGAACCCGATCACAATGCGCAAAGCGCGAGACAAGAGAGCGTACAACCGATTTAGACGCTACCGCGAAATCGTGCCGGAACATATTCCAACGCCCGTGTTCGTAAAGATCGGCGCCAACGACGGAATCATGGACGATCCGTGTTCTGACATCCTCCTTACAGACGAGCGATGGAAGGGACTCCTTGTCGAACCACTGCCGCATTGTTTGGAACGCCTGGAGGTCACTTTTCGCGACGCTTCGAGATTCACTCTCGAGCCAGTCGCGGTCGGTGCCGATGCTGGAGAATCCACCTTCTACTATGTGGATCGACGCGCATATGACGCGATTCCAGGTCTTGCTCCGGAGCTCGATGGACTCGGATCGTTCAAAGAGAATCACATCGCCAAGATCCTCAACTCACCGTACTTTGAGCAATGGAAGGAACAACTCCAGCCCTTCATCATGAAATGTGATGTTCGGGTCCAGACTCTGGCTGAGATTCTCCAGAGAAATCGCATTCGAGACGTCCACTTGCTGCAAATCGCGGCTTCTGGCAGCGTAAACTGCCTGATTTGCAGATCATTCGGCGTTCAAACGCCGCCACAATTGTCCACAATGCGAACTAAGAGTCGGAGATGCCGAGAGTTTCCAGCAGGCCAATCGCGGCCCAGGCGGTGCCCCAATACTGGTAGATTTCATCCCGAGCCTTGAGACGTTCGGGATCTTTCGTTTTCGTGATATTCTCTGAAGGAGTCAACCAGGACGCGTCGGGCTGCTGCCGCGTCAGGAGCCACTTGCGAGCATCGCGATAATCAGCTGGATTATCGGCCGTTCGAGTTTTCGCCAGGACGTAGAGCGCCAGCCCCGTGGTGTACGCATCGCTGGGGACGCCCTTCTCCCACCCCCAACCGCCGTCGCTGTTGCGCGCGTCAAGGAACTGTTGACGCATCCTGGCCACTTGATCGGCAGAATCAAACTGGAGTGCAAACAGCACTCGCGTGGCGAGCCATTCGTGATTCTCGGGGTACGGAGGCTGATGGCGCTGATACGCGATCGCCTTCTCGAGGACCGCCGATCGCTTCGACTCTGGGCCGTCAGATGTGGCCAGCGCCAGTGCTGCCCACATTGTGGTCGTCTGATTCGCTTCCGGAAGCGACCAGCGGCGCATGGTGGCAAACTGCTTCCCGGGAGTCCATGAGCCGTCGTCCAACTGAATCTCGTGCATCAGCGTCACGATGCCGTCGCGAAACACGTGTTGGCCGGATTCGCTCGTCGGCTCCGGATTGCCGAGTAGCAACTGTCCCAGGACATCGAGACCACCGCCGGCACGATCCACGGCGGAGGGCTCGCGTCTGGCCGTCGCCAGGATGACTTCCTGATACGCTTTCTGCTCGTTTTCGCTGAGGAGTTGAGCGAGCTTTGCGACAAACTCCGGCTCAGCCTTGAAGGGTGCTTCGATCAGCGGTTTGAGTTTTTCCTTCACCGCATCCGGCAGTTTGCCCGGATCGACTTTGCTGAGCGGGTAACTCTGCAATCGAAACAGGTTGCGATGGGAGAGAGAATCGGTCCGAGCCCATTCGGCCCACGCCGCCAGCTTGGTGACATCGACGGGCAATCCGTGCGACTGAGCCGCTCGATGCGACCAGAGCAGGAACGACACATGATGGCACGATATGCAACCACGTTCGTCCATCCACGCCAC
>CALJUK010000737.1 GCA_937975745.1 uncultured Planctomycetaceae bacterium
GAACCAGGAAATGATTCGCCGTGCGCCGGAGGCCAATGGCTTTTGGGCTGTCGACGTCGTGTCACCCGGTCGCTACGCATTTACCCTACGGTTGCAGCCGCAACAGTCGGAAGTCCCCCTTCGCGCGGAACAGGCGACCGTCCGTGTCGGAAATGCAACGAGCACCATCGCTGTCCCCGATCAGGCGACTTCCATCCGCCTGGTTCTGGAGCTTCCTGCTGGTCAATCCCAACTGCACACACTGCTGACCTCGAAGGATGGGACGCGGCGCGGCGCCTTCTTTGTGACGGTCGAAAGGCTGACGGCCCCCTGACATTCCGCCCGCATTGACCGGAGTGGCGAAGGCATCAGGCAGTGGCAAACTGGGGGACCTCTTGGTAATGCCTTGTTATCAGGTCGTTCTGCAGCCACAGAAGCTTGTTAAAGGCACGCACCGTCCGGACTTCGGTTTCCCGTTCCAATCCCAGTCCGAAGATTGTCTGCATCAGCGCGTCGGCCACGAAACCCATCAGGGCGTTCATCTGAACCAGGGGTACAACCAAGTCCTTACTGCCGGCTCTTGGAGTGTGCATCTTGCCGACAAAATCCAGGTACTTCACCATGTCGCCGTCGTAGGGGCGGGTCACGAGTCGCTCGAGGTAGCGGGCGAGATGTTGTTTGCGATATTCAATCATTTCATGATCCATTTCCAGCTCATCGAGGCTGCTCGGGACGGCTCCCTCGTAGCCGGACTGGCGAGGCACGAAATGCCGCTTCGTTGCGTTGTAACTGAACAGCTTGTCATAGACGGCATCGACCAACGACGGTACGTTGGGAGCAAGGTGGTTGGCCGATGCATGAATCGCCTCTACGTCCTCGGGCCCAAATCCCATAAAATCAATCAGATATTCGAAACGGTACGGCAAGTCCTCTTCCAACCGGGTCTCGTCGATCTGTTGCATGGCAGAGCCTTTCGATAGAGTCAAATGTCACGCGACAACACACAACTGGACCACATTGTCCACATTAAAAAAGACAATACCCGAGCCCTATACTGGATGTCAACCTCCAGTTTTGAGATCAAAGGAGACTTTTTGTGTTTTCTCAAACTGTTGAGTACGCCTTACGGGCCGTCGTTCACCTGGCGGCCGAAGCACCAGAATCTCGGACGACAGAGCAGATTGCTCACGCGACGAAGGTTCCAACCGCCTACCTCTCGAAGATTCTGCAGATGCTCGGCAGGGCGGGTGTGACCCGTTCTCAGCGGGGCATTGGAGGGGGCTCGGCGCTGGTCAAGACTCCGGAAGAACTCAGCATTTTGGAAGTGGTCAATGCGGTCGATCCGATCGTGCGAATTTCCACCTGTCCACTCGGCATTGATTCGCACGGGACGCGGCTGTGTCCGTTGCATCGGCGGGTTGACGACGCGTTGGCCTCCGTTGAAGAGGCTTTCGCCTCAACAACGCTGGCCGAGGTTATCTCCGAACCGACCTGGAGCAAGCCGCTCTGCGACACGCCTCAGGGAATGGGTCTCGTTGAGCTGGCCAGCCCAAAGAACGACGGTCAGAAGTGAACCATGAACAACCAGCCAGACCTATCGAGTCCGCGCGATCATGCCGTCCGGACTACCGTTCGCTGCCAACGGCCGGCTGTCCGGCCAATCACGGCGAGGACCGCAGGTGCTGCAATGCCGCACGATCCGCACCAACGCCGGACGGCAGCTCGTCGACATCCTCCCATTGCGAGTTCCGTTCGCTTGCCGTTTCCTGCTGGAATGCTCCAAACGTTGCCCGCGTGACATCGCGGTCGTGATGTTTCCAGGACGCCACGTCGTACAAGTTATACTCGCCCAACCAGATTGCGCCCGGCCGAATGTCCAACCGCGGCAACGGCTCGCCAGCGAAGACGCTCTGGACAACACGAATCTGGCTGTCCTCCGCCGCTGCCAGGTCAACTCCCTGCAACGTGCACCGTTCGAGTGTCAGCTTCGCGTTGCGTGAAACGTAGGCTCGACCGGCCGGCTTATCTCCCGCGCGACGAATGTGCAGATTCTTCAGTTGCACGCGGACCGGATCGGCGTCGGGGCGTTGCGACTGCTGAGACACCTGTAGAGCATGGGCGGCCGAACTCTCCACCAGGACATTCTCCATGGAATGCTGTGTCTCACCGAGGAAGTAGATATCGAAGCCGTGACAGTCCCTGATGAAGACATTGCGGTAGTGCGTCACACTTTCGCCGATGTCACACAGGCCCGTCGAGTTACCGATGCTGACAAAACCATCGATGCGGCATT
>CALJUK010000738.1 GCA_937975745.1 uncultured Planctomycetaceae bacterium
TGGATCGGCCGACGATCTCCCGGATGTCCGCCAGGCTGCCGACTTCTCCCTGTGTCCGTGCCTGCACGAGCAGGTTCCCCAGCACGGTTGCTTCGGTTGGTCCGGCGAGCACTGGGCGGCCACAGGCATTGGAGGTGAACTGGTTCAACAGCGCGTTGTGGGCTCCACCGCCGACGATATGAATTGTCTCGATGCGCTCGCCACTGAGTTCTTCGAGCTGTTCGAGAACCATCCGGTATTTGAGAGCGAGACTCTCGAGAGCACAACGGACGAGCGCTCCTTCGGAATCTGGTGGTCCCTGGCCAGTCTCACTGCAAAAACTCCGGAATTCGCTGACCATGTCCTCGGGGCTGAGGAACCGTCCGTCGTCCGGGTTGACCAATGCCTCCAGGGGCCGCGCCTGCTCGGCCATGCGTGTCAATTCAGCAAAGCTGACCGAGTTGCCGCGGCGTTCGAACGACCGCTTGCACTCTTGGACCAGCCAGAGCCCCATGATGTTCTTCAGTAATCGGTACGTTCCGTCGATTCCTCCTTCGTTCGTGAGGTTGTATTTCAAAGCCGTCGCCGAAACGACCGCCTGAGGCACTTCGATTCCCATGAGCGACCAGGTTCCCGAACTGATGTAGCACCAGTTGGCAGTTCCCGTTTGGGCTGTCGGAACGGCGGCGACAGCAGCGGCCGTATCGTGTGTCGGCGGTGCCACGACATTGATGCGCGGCAGACCGACCCGTTTGGCGACGCTCTCTCGCAGTCGGCCCAGCTTTGTTCCTGGGGGAACAGTCTCACCGAACATCTTGGTTGGCAGTTCCAGCCGGCGGAGAAGATCGTACGACCATTCTCGCTTTGTCGGATGGTAGCACTGCGTTGTTGTGGCGTTGGTAAATTCGACTGCCTTGCTGCCGCACAATGTCCAGTGAAAGTAGTCGGGCATTAACAGGATTTGATCGGCTAACTCCATCAGACTCGGATTGCTGCGGTTCATCGCCAGCAACTGGTACAGAGTGTTGATCTCCATGAACTGAATGCCGGTTTGATCGAAAATCTCGGCTTTGGAGACGCGACTGCAGGCGTAGTCCAACATGCCGCGGGTTCGGGAATCGCGATAGTTGTATGGCTGTCCGAGCAACTCGTCGGTCTCAGTCATCAGCACGTAATCGACGCCCCAAGTGTCGACACCCACGGAAACCAGTCCGTCACTGTATCGTGCCGCCGCAGCACGCAGGCCGTTCTCAATCTCTGTGGAGAGTCGCAGTACGTCCCAACGAAGTGACTCACCGTAGTGAACGGGTCCATTCTCGAAGCGGTGTACCTCCTCGATCCGCATCTCCCGACCGTCAAACAACCCGGCCATCACTC
>CALJUK010000739.1 GCA_937975745.1 uncultured Planctomycetaceae bacterium
CCGTCAGCAGCCAGGATTCGTTCCACCCGCTCTTACGCAACCACCGTGCTGAACTGCGTTTGCGGAGTCGCCGCCTTATGAGCGTCTTCGACCCGCACCAACGTTGGCCGACACGCCTGGCCGTGCAGCTGAATCTCGGTCGGCATTGCCAGCGGCTCTTCGACAACGCGAATGCTCTTGTTGATGACGGCGTCCAGGACGGCTGACGTCGGCTGAAGTAACCGCGACCGGCTGGCTGCGACTGCCTGACTTCCCATCGTCCAGAGAATTGACCCGGCAATGAGGACTGCTGTCAGGCTAATCATTCCCACAACCATGAAATGCCAGCCCACCGGGACGGTCGATTCGGCGGAACGATTGACATCGGGACGCCGCGCTATCGCAGGGGAGTCCGTGTCCGCGAGGATGCGGTCATGGGTGTCTGCGGCGACGTGGTGATCCGGAGCAACGGCAAACGGCAGACCAGCCGATGCGGATCCTGAAGCCGGAGGCCTCGCCAAACCGGGCATTGGAAATGGAACCGATTGCTTACTGGCGATGTCGCCGCCGTCGCTGATCGGCTCACGCCCTTCCAGCGCAGTGTCGGTTTGCCCCAGCGAATTGTACGGATGTGGAATATCGGGCGGAGCCAGCGATTGGAATCGCGGCCGCTCGGCAACCTCGGTCGCAACGGGAGACTGCGTGACCAGAATCGGCTCGGCCTGAGGCTCCTCTGAAATGGACGGGCTCGAATCTCCAGTCAGGACGGGATTCCCGGTTTTCGGGACGGGATTCGCTGTCGTGGCCTGACTTGGTTGGTCCTGCGTTGGCATCGGCGACGGAATGAAAACACGGCTTTTCGCCTGCGAGATGTCAGAGTCGGCAACTCCGTCTTTCCGTTCGCCAACCGCCGCTGGCGCAGCGGGTTCGTCGGGAACCGGTTGGGCCGTGTGGCTGGCTTCGGGTGCAATCGTTCGAGGCGTGTCATGAACGATCACATCGGGAAACGGCGGCATCCGGTCGGCTTCGACAATTCCCCGAGAGAAAACCAGCACCGAATTGCTGGCCAGTTTCACTTCGCCCGCAACGCGGGACGATCTGTGGTGGGCGGCGGTTTGAATGATCCGAACACCCGGAATCACGTCGGCTGACTGACCGAGCAGACTGATCAGGCTGGCCAATGTCGCGTTCTCGCGACGGATCTTCAGGATGATGGGTCGGTCAAGAACATTCAGCAGACCAATCTGTAGACTTTGTTCGGTTTCGGGAGTCTCGTGCGAGCTGCTTCGCTGCGCATCCGGAGTCCTCTCCGGCTGGAAGACGGCCATTCGAGAACGAACCTTTGAGTCAGCAACCAGAATATCATTCGGCTCCAAGGGGAGTGAATTGTCAGGCGTGTAGAACGACGTTAGGCAAGCCCGGTCATTGCGGAAGATCCGAATGTTGCCGGTCGCCTCCTCGGACAACCCATTCGCCTGCCGGACCAATTCCGACAACGTCGGCCGCTTCCCCGTGACGACATGCACGCCCGGCCGTACGAACTCGCCCATTAGTCCAATGTAGATGGGATCATTCGAGCGTTCGGCAGTTTCTGCCGTTGGAACCTGCGGCGGTGTGCGACTGGGCCCGGCAACTTGGACAATGTCTGCCCCGGAAGCCGAAGGGAAGGCTGGTCCGGAGGCTGCGCACCATGTGGGTGCGAGAATGATTCCCGCCAGAATCCACCCGACGGGCAAGCGACGGCTTGACATGCGTCACCTCCCTGTGACGTTCCCTCGCCACGCGCACGACGGCGCGGCTGCATAATCGAAATAATCGGCATGGTCCCTACTCGAGCATGAATCCAAGTCCGGATGTCGTCCGATTCGGTCAACTTCCGGGCCTCGCTTCGGTCTCGGGCTACTCTTCCCCAGACCGGTAGATCGTCATGTCGACGGGCTCTTCGCCCGTGACAATGACCTTGCTTTGTGCACGAGACAGGATGGACTGCATCGTTTCCAGATACATCCGCCCCATCAACATCGCGCGACCCAAGTCGGCCGAACCTTCGCTGTCATCGGCCTTCAACTGGGCCAGCAGCCGATTGAAACTCTCCGCCTGGCTGCGCGCGGTTTCGACGGTACGCTGCCGGTAGATGAGGGCTTCATTTCTCACGGCTTGTGCCTCGGCTGTGGCATACGAGAGGTGTTCATCGGAGTAACTGCGAGCCGCATTGAGATACGTCACCCGGTCAGCCCGTGCGTTCGAGACATCCAGAAATTCGGCCTTCACCTGGATCGGGGGCGAGACGGCTGTGATTCCGGCATCTTCGATGACAATCCCCAGTCGCTGCTTCTCGGCCAAAGCCTGTGTCCGCCGCGTCAACAGTGCCCGTAGTTCGGCCAGACCCAACGGATGGACGTAGTCGACACCGCTGCATAAGACAAGATCAGCCGCAACGGCCTCGACGATTCCCGCCAGTTGCTTTTCCGGAGAGACCGAGCGAAAGCAGAAGTCGGCGATGTTCTGTTCCGACACGCGATACTGAACCGTCAACTGTAGGTTGAGAACGTTCTTATCGCCCGTAAGAAACTGTGCCAGCCGATCGGGGTGAACAGCTCGGAGGAACTCGGTATCGCTTCCTTCTGGAAGTTCGTCGGTCAGGCCGACCTTCAGCGTGCGGACTTCATTCACGTTGACGTAGGTTCGCTGCGTCATCGGCCAGGGGGCATCATAATGCAGCCCGCTCCCCACCAGACGGGGAACACCGTCTGCAGTTGTGACCAGCCGGCCAAATCGTCGGACGACAGCCCGCTGATTGCCACGGACAACAAACAGGCCACTCGCCAGATACACTGCGCACAGCACGGCGATGACTGACAGCCGAAACCTCATGGCTGGTCTCCCGCGCCGTCGACATTCGGTGTCTCGTTCGGCGACTTGGAAGGAGACTTCGCTTGGGGCTGCTTCTCATCTCGCGGTGGAATGGTGACTTCACTGGCAGTCGACGCGGCAGAAGTCGGCAACAGCGGTGGCGAGGGATTCTCAATCGTTGTGGTCGCGGGAGAACGGCCGGGAGTCTCCATTGGCAGCGGTGACCCATGACGACCGAGTTGATCGAGCCCTTCGCTAAAGAGCTTCAGCATGGGGCTCGCCGCCGAAAGAAAGATGGTCGTTTTCTCGCCGAACAACGTCTTGTAGGCGTCGAGTGTCGCCAGAAACCGGTACAGTTCCGGATCGCGGGCATGGGCCTGGTTGAGAATTCTGAGAGCTTCGGCTTCCGCTTGTCCTCGAATCCGCTCGGCATCGGCTTCGGCCCGGGCCAGAATTTCGCCGTACTGCCGATCTGCATGGCTGCGGATCACGCGACTCTCCGCCATGCCTGCGCTGCGGTAACGGTCCGCAATCTTGCGGCGTTCGCTTTTCATTCGCTCGAAGACAGCCTGCTGGTTACCACTGGGCAAGTTCAGCCGCTTGATTCGCACGTCGACGATTTCGATTCCCAGCCGTTCGGTCAGCGATTGTTCTTCGTTTGGTCGCTGTTCAATCTGTTGACGGATCCGAACCGCAATCTGCTCCAACGGACCTTCGGTATCGATTTCGGGACCGGCTTCAGAATCGTCCAGTGACAGCAACTGGCTTAGCTCCACATGTCCCACTTCACTGGAAACGGCTGAGCGAAGGCGGCTTTCCAGACGCATCGGTGCCGCGTCCACACTCCCCAGCCCACGAAAGAAGCGGACAATGGGCCGCTCATTGATCGGTTGATCGGGCGACGCTGCCGCAATGCGCCAGCAAACGTACGGGGCGACTGTCACGTTCTTCTTGTCGCTGGTGAAGACTTCGCGAGCGGGGGGATCGAACATCTGAATGCGGTGATCGAACCGCCGGACAATCCCGATCGGCCACGGAAGTTTCACATGAAAGCCCCGATCCTCGGGAAGGTCGTACACGGCCGTGATGTGTCCCAACCGTTCGACGAACGCAGATTCTGTCTCGTCGACGAAAAATCCGCACGTCGAGAGAATGGTGACTCCCGCAACAACAGCCAGCCAGAGATATAAGCGACCGCCGGCTGGAGAGGTCTCTCGTCCGTCTGGGGAATTCGGGTGGAACTGGGATTCGGCACACATGAAAGTCGACTCGCGCCTGATCAGGGATGATTGTCGGGTGTTGTTCGCTGCCCAGTGGGCGGAGGGGAGACATCGCTCGACGGAGCGGGCAATCCGTCCAGGTCGAACTCCATCGGACGTCGCGGAGCCATCCCCTCACGACCCGAGTTGGTGTCCACCTCGGCTGCAAATGGG
>CALJUK010000740.1 GCA_937975745.1 uncultured Planctomycetaceae bacterium
TCGACGGCGCGAGCGTGCATCATCGTCTCCTATCGGGGTGCCGGTGCCGCGCGCGTTCCCGGCCGCTGGGCGATGGGCTCGTTGCGGTATGGGCCGGGGCGACATCACAACAAGGGAGGACGCGATCATGACTTCAATCCTGCACAGACCGGCGGCGTGCTGCGCGGTAACCCTACTCTTTCTCGGGACGCACGCCCGCCACGCGGCGGCCCAGTGCGAAGGCGCACTGATCTTCAACAGCGAGACCGGCAGCGACTTCATTCAGCTCGGCGATCCGAACGCCTCCCCGCCCTTCACCGCAAAGACCGGCACGATCGAGAATCTCTGCATCGACACCGGCGGCACAGCCATCACGCTGCGCGACCAGAGCGACGACGACGACGTCCAGTCGAACCTCTTCATCACAAACCGGCTGATCATCCTCAGCGGCTCGCTCGACATGGGCGACAACAACCTCCACATCGTCGGCCCGACCGAATCGGACGGGCAGGTGCAGATCGCCGAGGGCGCGAGCATCAACGGCACCGGCACGCTGTTCATCAGCCTTGATGCCGCGTCGGGGGGCGGTCCGGCCAACACGCGCGACGGGGCGTATCCCATCATCGGCGGCGGCACACTGAACATGGCCATCGACAAGACGACCGACGCCGGCGTACTCTTCGATCTCCCGGAGCTGGGCAACGGCGGCATTTCCGTGAATCGTGCCGGGGCCCTCTTCCTGCCGAGCACGACGGTGATCAACGGCACGTTCCAGACCGAAGGCGCCAGCCGGACCGAGTTCGACGTACTCGAAACCATCACCAACGGCCTCGACGTCACCGGTCCGGGCGGCGAAGTGTTTCCCGGCGACGGCGCGTGCGATACGGGCGATGAGAGCGGCGTGTACTTTTTCTCCGATGTGACGATCGAAGGCGACGTCGATCTGACCGACACCGACGATCCCGCCACCGCCGAATGCGTTGAGGGCGTCTGGTTCATGGGCGACACGAGCGCGTCGACGAATGCGTCGAAACTCATTCAGCAGGGCCGCAACTTCGGCGCCGACGTGGCCAGCACCTTCGCCGCCGACTTCAATTCGACGGGTGCAACCGGTATTTTTCTCAGCACGACCGACGGCGTCTCGCACAATCTCGCCTTCCAAGGCGACTTCACCGCGAGCCCTTCGCCGACATTTTCGCTGCAGACGCTGCCCAGCGGACCATGCGAGCCGGGCAACCGCGTCATCTTCTCCGGCGATGAGAACCAGTTGCTGACCTACGACACGCTGCTCGAACTCGACAGCGTGCAGATCGACAAGACGTCGTCGGCCAACACGGTGATCCTCAATCCGAACGCCGACGAGATGCGCATCTCACGGCTGCTCGAGATCATCCGCGGGCAGTTCATCACCAACGACAGGCTGACCGCCGATTCGGTCGCGCCGAGCACCAACGCCGACGAGGATGACCATCTCGACGCCTGCGACAACTGCCCGGCGATCGCCAACAACGATCAGGCGGACGTCGACGGCGACGGATTGGGCGACCTCTGCGACAACTGTCCAGACGATCAGAATGTCAATCAGGATGACGGCGACGGCGACGCGTTCGGCGACGTGTGTGACAACTGCCCCGACGAGGCCAACGCTGATCAGGCGGACGACGACGCCGACGGCACGGGCGACGTGTGCGACAACTGTCCCGATGACGCCAACGCCGATCAGGCCGACGACGACGGCGACGGCACGGGCGATGCGTGTGACGAGTGTCCGCTTGATCCGAACAAGGTCGCGCCGGGCGCGTGCGGCTGCGGCACACCCGACACCGACGCTGACAGCAACGGCGTCGCCGACTGCCTCGAAGACGACGACGAGGCCCAGGGCAACCCCTGCGCCGTGAACGCCGCCGGCGCCGCCATGTTGGCGGGTTCAGCGCTGATGCTGTTGATCGGGTCGAACCGCCCGAGCCGCAGACGGCGAACGTCATAGCCGCCCGACCGGCGAGGGCTTGCCCAGGTCAGCATCCGGCAAGAACCCGGTCGCCAGGCGTTCAGCGATCATGGCGAAGCGCAAACAACCGCCGTACGATCATTCCCCTCGTAGCGGTCGACCTCCGAGTCGACCGTTGGCAGAACCCAATCGCCTCAAGCGTCGGCCGCGACGTCTGGATGAAATGCGTTCTACATCACCGGTTCGACCCGACGGCGGCGCATGCCGAACGCTATCGCGCTGCCCAGCAGCAACACGGTGAGCGAGCCCGGTTCCGGCAGCGACAGGCGCACGGTGCGGGTGGTCGAGCCGGACATGCCCTCCAGAACGCTGCCCGGCGCGCCGACGAAATCGATCCGGTATTCGATATCGAAGAAGCTGTCGACCTGCCACTGCGGGCCGGACTGCGTGAGCGTGGTGCTGCCCGGACTCGGCAGGCCGAACCCGCCCCCGGCGACGATGCTGAGCGTGTCGAAATCAGGGTCGCCGAAGATCTGCCCTTGCAGCGTGAACATCTCGGTGGCGAAGGTCTGCACCGGCGCGAAGGCGACGCGGGGCGCGTCGTGAACGTCGGCGGCGACCGGGATGAAGAGTGTCCGGGAATAGCCGGCCAGGGTCCCGACGCCGTCCAGCTCCAGCGTCAACACACCGTCCCACGTCTGCGTCGTGCCGCCCAGGTTGCCGCCGGGGTTGCGCACGATGTTGAAGTAGTCGTCCAGCGTTCCGTCCATTTCGATGAACGTGCCGGCGGGGAATCCGTCTTCGATCAGCATCTTCGTTTCGCTGAAATACGGATGCGGTGACGGCGGCATGTCAGCGGTGCCCGAGCCGTTGTCCGGCAGGAAGAACTGGGCGTTCGCCGCGGCGGGCAGCAGCAGCGCCACCGACAGCGCAACGGCGGCGACCGCGATCGGGTGTATGATGCGACGGTGGACGTTTTGAGGCGTGGACATGATGCAGCTCCTGTGGTCGAGATGAATGCCGACCGGCGTCACGGCGGTGCATCGAACAGCCGCAGGCGCGCACCGATCGACCCGCTCTCCCGCCACCGACCGCATCGCGTGCGGCCAAACCACCATCTCTCTGGTGCCTCCCAGAACGGACGTGTGATGAGTCGAGTCGACTCACCCGGTTCTGGTCCCTGTCACCTGCCAGCATAACACATCGCCGGCGAATCAACAACCAAACCGCCACACACCCGCCGAGCAACGCACCCGCAGCACGAGGACGCCCAGAAAGAGGCAACAGGAGGAGGCAACGGCCACGGGACGCGGCGGGGGGAAATGCGGAATTCGGAGTGCGGAATGCGGAATGGAAGAAAGGAAAGGGGCAGAGGGGCAAAGTGAGAGATCAACTCCGAACTCCGCACTCCGAACTCCGAACTTTCCCTCCTCGATTCCGCATTCCGAACTCCGCATTCCGCATTTGTCTGGTTCCGCCCGGCGGACGGTCCGCGGCGTCCGGTGGCTGTTTGATCGCACCGGGTGGACAACGCCGGGCATCCAGTCAATGTTTCGCTGCGTCCAGCGAACCGCCGAGCGTGTTCCGTGGAGCTTTGAGTGCGTTCAGTGAACGATTGACTAGGCTCCGGGAACCTTTCCCGGCGTTCAGCGAATGTTTCGCTGTGACCAGCGAACTTTTGACTGCGTTCCGGGAGCTTCTCAGGGCGTCCAGTAAACGCTTCGCTGTGTCCAGCGAACCTTTCACTGCGTTCAGTGAACGCTTCACTGCGTTCAGCGAACGATTCCCGGAACTCCGGGAACTTTTCCGGGAAACGCCGATAACCGTCGCCATGCGCCGGAAACCGCTTGCTCAGTATCGATAACGGGTTCGGACGCTCGGGGCTTCCGATAAGGCTGCCCGGCTGTCGGATATCCGGACCGGGTCTGTATTGCTGTTCGCTTATCGGGCGCATGAAGCGGGCGATGCGCCGCCGCACCGCCCGCCTGGGTTAACTACCTCTTGACCGAACGTCCGCAGGCCCTCTGCGATTATGGACACGACGCCGGTTGCTGCAGGTTGTTCTTGGCCGCCTGCAGGTCGAGGATGTTGATTCCTCCGTCGCAGTTCACATCGTAACCCGCCGTGGAGGTCTGGACCGCTTGCAATAAGCGATTCTTGATTTCCTGCAGGTCCAGGATGTTTACGTCGTTGTCGGTATTCACATTAGCTTCATGCGATAACACCCGGATCGTGTTGGGACCAATGCCAACTTCGACGCAGGAGTTGGAGGCATGAACAAGGTCGACAAGTAAGGCATTACCATCCACACTCGTTGCGGCGCAATTGCCGTTCGAGACCTGAACGCCGCCGCAACCCGGATCGGTGGGTGTGCCGTCATACGTCAAAACGAGCTGCGGGCCTCCTGCGTCAGCCCGTCGCGGATCGATAGCTGGCGTGCCATTGATATGCAGCGGGACATCCAAATCGCCTGCACCGCCATGGAATCGGCGTAGCGCTGCATTGATCAACAGCGGGTCACAGTCGTCGACAATGCCGTTGCAATCATTGTCGATTTGATCGTCACAGGCACCCTCTTCGGGGATCTCCGGCCCGCAATCCTCAGGACATGAGCAAGGGTTCTCGCCACCGTTAAAATCGCAATCCGTGTCTCCACATGGATCGCATGGCAGGTCGCCGTCTTTGCAGTCTTCGTCAACGCCGTTTCCGCATTGTTCAACGGCTCCTGGATTGACGTCAGGTCTCGTATCATCGCAATCGGTATCATCCGCGACATACCCGGATGGCTGGGTTGGCGATTGAACGGAGACGAACTGGTTGCCATAGCCGTCGTTGTCCGCGTCTTGGTACCACGTCGGCGGAATCTGGTAGGTAACGGAAACCGAGGAGAGCGTCGATGGGTTGTCAGCGCCGTCCCTACTTCTTGCTTCGATGGTGTTCCCGCCCACGTTCAGCGAAATACTGGGAACGTTCCAGTTCGTCGTCCCGTTGGCAAGCTGCCATCCACCGCCGTTGACGCGCACCTCGACCGCGACGACCCCTGTACTTGGACTGCCCGGATCAGATGCGGTTCCAGAAACGCTGATTGTGGCTGTATGCACCGTCTGCCCGTTCGGTGGATCAGTGATGGTTACCGTTGGGTTCGTTGTGTCAACCTCCGCAAGTTCCTGGTAGGGCAGGCTGACGAACCATCCTGCCTCGCGCCAGTTCCAGTTCCAGAAGGTCTCCGATTGCACAGACTCGTTGACCGTCTCGGCGTAGAACAGCACCGGGCCTGAATGGTCGGTATACCTACCAACGACTATTAAATTGCCGATCGTGTCGTCGAGTTGTTCCTGAATGTCCAGAAGTCGCCACGCAAATTGCTGAGAAGTTCCCAAGTTGTAGAAGAACGCTGGCCCTCCGATCTTGTCCCACTTGGAGAAATAATTCTCTAAAAGAACGGGATGCGATCCCTCCGTATCGAGTTCATCGATGATGGTCTTGCCGAGCACACTTTCTGCGGGCTCGGGTATGTCGCCTGCTCCTGCATTGTTGGGCATGAATGGGTCAAGCAGGGTGACTTGGACCTCTATATTCGGCTGTCGCAGCAAATACCTCGCCGCTGTCCTAGCGCACCATGTCCCAGCACTGTGAGCGATGAACTGAACTTTCTCGATGCCCGGCTGATCTGCCAAATGCTCACCAAGATACTGACCATGAAGATGGGCAGCTTCAGCAGCTTCTGTGCCGTTCTGATTCGGCCACGTATCGACGCCCTTCGGCGCTGACTCGGACTCCGAGCCTGACTTCGGAAATGCATCCTTGAATCCCGGATTCGCTCCAAGAGTCGGGCCAGTGTCAGCATCTGCCGCCCAGTTGTACTCGACAACCTGCCAATCGGTCTTTCCATTCGTGGAAAGCCACTGACCGATGTTCGCGGACACCTGCGCCCAACTCGCGCCTCCAAAGGGATTAGGTACACTGTCAGGGTTCCAGCCGTGGACAAGAACGATCAACTTGGTCTTACTGATCGTGGGAGCGCTTTCCTGTGGATGCAATCTTCTGAACAGGTGATAATTCCAGTCCTTAGGTACGTCCCGGATCACCAACTCGTCGGCGTTCCATGTGAACTTTCCGACGAGGTTTGGACAGTCCCATGCAATAAGTTCACCTCCTGCTCTGAAACAGTCTTCGGGGTACGCAGGATTGATGACCACATCGTCTCCGAAATGCGGGGGCGACCGCATAAGGAACAGTTCTCCTTGCCTGTTGGCCCCAGTTCGTGGGGAAAAACCGAGATTCGCGTCATCTTCGAGCCCGGCAACATAATCATTTTCCTGGAGGACTCCTCGACGACAGAAAAAGTACCGGTATGCCGGATCGTCATGCCGATCGCCGTCATACGTCCGGCTTGCAAGGTCGTCAAAAACCCCGTAAGGCTGTGTGTTGTTGCCCCAAGGGATGGGGCTTGGCGGATTGTAAGTTACCCCAAAGTCCTTCTCGCTGCTGGCCAAGGCCACGCCTGTTCCAGGAGCGTTCTCCCAGACATGACAAACGGCTTTGTAAGGGCCGGATAAGGCGTGCGCAGGAATCAGCACCGGGGCCGCCACGGATTTTATCGCTCCCGGAGTAATCGTTACTTGCTGGAGGAGCGGTTGGTCGACGATGCTGGTGTCGTCATAGTCAAGAATCTCAACGCTAAATTGAAAGGTGTGCGACACATTGCCAGTATTCGTGACGGATAGATTAATGGTGGTCGTCGATCCCGCTTGCACGGGATCCGGAACGACTGAGGACACCGACAAACTGGCATCAATAACTGGAATGGGCAGCGTGCTGAACAGGTTGTTCTGGGTGCGCCAATTACTCGTCAGAGGTCCGTCAGACGCACGAACCCTGACGTGATAGCTCTTGTCCTCCATGAGTCCTGACAATTGGCATGTGGTGCCGCTGGTCTCACATTCCGAAGTCCAGAAGGGATTCGCATCGTCCTTCTGGTACTCGAGAGTATACGTGATTGGGTCGCCGTTTGGATCGGTGGCGGCGCCCCAACTCACGGTTGCGCTTGTTTGGGTCACGTTGGATGCCGCCAATGGGCCTGGCAGTCCGGGTGGTTCGTTCACGTCGTTGGTTACGTTCTGGAATTCACTGTCCAGTTCCGTGTTGTTCGTCGTAAATGGATCGTCGTACTCGAGAATCCAATTAATCGTGCCGCTGCTGTCGGTTGCCGGCGGCGTCACTGTGAAATGGAAATCGTCAGTGGTTCCATAGGGCACATTCATTTGACCGTAGGATGGCGGCCCAGGGCTGATGGACCACCCAGACGGGGGAGACTGCCACAGCACGATGAGATTACGGTCATCCCGCCCGTCGTTTCGTACTCGAACTGTCACTGTTTGTGCGATGCCCGAGAAGTTGCTTGGTGAAATGCTGAGAATCTGGCCGGCCTTTGGCCTCAGGATGCTGACTGATCTCGAGCCTGACGATGAAGACACAATCTCGTTATGAGATGCACACCTAGCTTGGGCACGCACACTGAAATTGCCGGGGTTTGAGTAAGTATGTGAGCGGGTGGAAGAACCCCAACTGGAGGTGCTACCATCGCCCCAATCGAAACGATACTGAACCGAGTGCCCCTTGTTGCTGCTCGATCCGCCAGTACTGAACGAGAGACTCTGGCCCGTCTCGCCCTCTGAGGGCCCGGAAGGCGTGTTCGGTGTCGAAACCGTTTCGGGCACAACATTGCTGACGGACTGCGTGTCTCTGTCCAGTTCGGTGTTGTTTGTGGTGAAGGGATCGTCGTACTCCAGGATCCATCTGATGCTGCCGCTGCTGTCATAGGAAGGCGGCGTGACCGTGAAATTGAAGTTAGCCGTCGTGTTGTACGGGACATTAAACTGGCGGTAGGACGGCGGACCTGGAGAGATCGACCAGCCGGATGGAGGTGACTCCCACAGAACGATCAGGTTCCTGTCATCTCGTCCGTCATTCCTCACTCTAACGGTGACTGTCCTGGAACTGCCCGTGAAGCTATCCGGAGAAACACTCAGGATCGTGCCAGCCTTTGGACGCTGAATCTCGACCGATCTTGGATTCGACCATCCGGAAACGATGGAAGTATGCGTAGCACATCGTGCCTGAGCCCTTACGCCATAGTCGTCTGGGCTTGAATAAGAATGGGACTGACTGGAGGAGCCCCAGCTTGACGTACTGCCATCGCCCCAATCGAAGCGATATTGCAATGAGTGGCCTTGGCTGCTGCTGGCACTCGCGGAGAATACAAGGCCCTGGCCAGTTTCCCCGCTGGACGGTCCACTCGGTGTTCCAGGCGTGCTTACGGTCTCTGGCTGGATAACGGTGACTTGCTTCGTGGCCGAACGTCCATCAGGGTTGTAGCCATTGAAGTCGTTGTCGTCAATCTGAACCCAAGCATACAGCTCGATACCGTTGCCGCCGTCATCAAACGCACTAAGGTTCACATTGGTAAAGGTATGGGTGTACCATACATTCTGAGATGGAATTTGAAAGCAG
>CALJUK010000741.1 GCA_937975745.1 uncultured Planctomycetaceae bacterium
CCAGGTACATTTTTCGTGGCTCGTTTCGCTGAAACTGCACCGATAACTGTCGATACGAAAAATGCTCTTTCGCCAGGACAAGAATCCCCGACGTCTCGCGGTCCAGGCGATGCACAAGCCCCGGTCGCAACAGGCCCGGGTGTGTTGTCTGACGATCGAGATGACTTTGGGCGATGTTGGCCAGTGTTCCCCATTGATGCTCACCAACCGGATGCGCGAGTTGACCCGCCGGCTTGTTCACAACAAGCAACCAGGGATCTTCGAACAAGACGTGGAGCGGCCCGTCTTCTGCTGGAAGGAGTTTGTCGGGCGGTTCCACGATTCGGATGCGGACGGCCTGGCCCTTGAAAACCCGGACGAACTGATCCGTCGGCTGATCGTCGATCCAGACGACACCGGCGCGGACCATGCGTTGAATACGAAACGGCGTGTGGTTTCGCAGATGCCGGTTGAGGAACGTGTCGACACGCACACCGTTCAGATAGGCTTCGACGTGAAATTCGAGAACCGGCGGTGACTGCTCGCGAGACGTTACTTCCGCATGGCCTCCGGGTGAAGAGCTCGACGGTCCGTCAGCGATTGGTTGGGAACTCATCGAAGACCAGCGTCCTTCGTTCGCCTCTGGCGTCTCAGTCTTCAGCGGCGTTGGCCCCGTTATCGGCAGGCAAGACAGAAATTGTCTCGACAGCCGTCACGCGGCCGACGTCGTGGTTGACTCCACCCAGCATCAATAGCGAGTTGTCGCCAGCGGGTAGCATCCGATGGAAAAAACGCGGCGTCTTCAGCGTGCGGAGCTTCTGCCAGGCGGTTCCGTCTTCTGACAGTCGGTACAACTGCCCCTCCATCGTGCTGACGTACAGCTTCCCCTGGGCAACACACGCGGCGGCACCAAAGCCGTCCATCGGTTTTCCGGGAATCGCCGGACCGAGACTCCAGGCGACTTTCTGCGGATCGTAGATCTGCACCTCGGTTGTGGCATTGCCATCTTCATTCATTCCGCCGATCGCGAACAGCCGGTTTTGAATGCCGACGGTCGCCAGGGCTCGCCGTTGAAATGGCTGCGGAATCGACTCCCAAACGACGTCCGACTTCGAGAGGTCAACCCGGCAGAGAGTCTCGTGCCAGACGGCATCTTTGCTTCCCGACATCTGCCAGCCACCAACGACATACAGGACATTCCCGACGACAGCTGCATCAAACGAAGACCGGGGGACCGGCATGGGGGAAAGGTCGTCCCACTTCTGATGGACCGGGTCGAACCGGGCAAACTCGGCCTGAGACCAGAGGTCCTGTTCCAGCTCGTTTGTGTTCTTTGCCGTGAAGCCTCCAACCCGATACAGCTTGCCGTCGTACGTTACCATCGCCAATCCCTGCAGTTTGGGACCGGTGGAGGGGGTTTCCCACTTTGTCGGATGGTTGAGGTCCAGTCGGAGCAGATCGCCCGATTGACCTTCGGTGGAGTAATGGTGGGCCGAGCCGAAGTAGCCACCATACACGTAGACCGCGTTGCCAAGCCGGTCGGCTCCGAAACTGGTGATTCCATGCGGCAGGTCGGGATATTTCATGGACGTGTTGCTCGTTTGCGAGTCGGTTGAACGAGAGGACGACAGGGGATTGGCGGCAGTCGTCGGTGCCGATGACGTCTGCGTCTCTTGGGGCTTGCTCCGAATGCACGTGAGCTGCTTGCCCGTGCGGACGACAAAACTGTTCGCGACGGCCGCCACACCATACACGCGGTCCTCCGTCGGTAGCGAGTTGCGGGCCAGTTCCCGGTATTCGTTCCCTGGCTGAATGACAACCGTTTCGCCCTCTTTGGTGAAGAAGTAGACCCGGTCACCGGCGGCAATTGGACTGGCCCAACAGGAGGCCGGAAGTCGCTGGGTCCAGGCGGCTTGGCCGGACGCTGCATCGAGGCAGAACAATACGCCAGCCCGATTCACGAAGTAGGCCCAGCCCTGATCAAGCAGGGGAGAGCCGAACGAGGAGGTCACTTGGGGGTTCTTCCAGAGTGGTTGCGGCGTAGCTCCACGGCGGAGACCGGCCCGTTCGACTGCGAAGTTGAAACCCGCATCGCCAGAACCGACGACAATCAATTCGTCCGAGACAGTCGGCGAGGGAACGGTGTTTCCTTCGATCCCCGATAACTTCCACAACATCTCACCCGTGGCAGCCGCGTACCCCTCCAGGACACCATTGGAACTGACCACGATCTCCGGTGAGTTCTTCTCGCTGGCGTCCGATTTCGAACGCGAAGACACGACAACGGGAGAACTCCACGAGACACGCGGTTCCCGGTCGACTTTCCACTGTGTCTTGCCGGTTTGCTTGTCGATGGACAGCAGGCACGACGGCCCGGAGTGGTCCAGCAGCAGGACAACGGCGTCGGTTGTCTGAGCCGGGGAACATCCCAAACCATGATTTCCCAGAAACGGGCCATAATCGCTGGTCAGCTTCCGGGACCATTTCACTTCGCCGGCATGGTCCAAAGCGACGAGGTCGCCACTTTCGAAGAAAGCGTAGAGACCGTCGGCATCGACGACCGGAGTGGGAGCCGCCTGGCTGATGTACCCCGAAACGGCTTCCGGTTTGCTCGAAGCGAATGTCTTGGTCCAGATGGTCGCGCCGGTTCTTAGATCGAAGCAGTGAACGATCAGCCGTTCTTTCTCGGAACCGTCCGCCGCCGTCACAAAGACTTTCTGGCCCCAGATGACGGGGCTCGATTGCCCAGAGCCGGTGATGTCGGCCCGCCAGGCGATATTTTCCTCACTCGACCAGGTCAGCGGAAAATCGGTTGCCGCCGCGTGACTGTTCCCGTGACCGCGGAAAGCGGGCCAGGCGGCTTCGTTCTCAGCGGGCGGTGCCGCGAATACCGAACCATAAACCAGGCCGATCAGACTGACGGCGATGGCGCCCCGGACACACAGCGACATAGTGAGTCTCCAGTAGGTGACCCCACGGTTCCGTCAAACTCGATGTTGCAAGTTGAGAACCGGAATCCCAGCGGCCAACGAGCCCCGGAACAAGTTCTTCAACTTCACATCGAAAGTCTGACAAGGCACCGCGGGAAGACGCTCGGTTTCACATGTGGCGGCAGCTGCAGTGATCACTCGGGCACGGACGGTAAAGTTCGCTGTCCTTTTGGAATCTGGGTTACGATTTGGCCAGGTCGCGGAGGACGGAATGCAGAATTCCACCATTGCGATAGTACTTGACCTCAACGGGCGTGTCGACGCGGCAGACGGCGGTGAAGTTGACGAGGCTGCCGTCCGCCTTCTGTGCGGAGACGGCGACCGCTTGACCCGGCTTGAGGTTGTCGTCGAGTTCGATCTCGAATGTCTCGCTACCGTCCAATCCCAATTCGTCGCGTCCTTCACCGGAACGGAACTGCAACGGCAGGACACCCATGCCGACCAGATTCGAACGGTGAATCCGCTCGAATGACTTGGCAATGACGGCTTTGATTCCCAGCAGGAACGTCCCCTTGGCTGCCCAATCCCGCGAAGAACCCGTGCCATATTCTTCGCCAGCCAGTACGACTAGCGGAATTTTTTCGGCCTGGTATTTCTGCGAGGCATCGTAAATCGACATCTGCTCGCCGGTTGGCAGGTACTTTGTCACTCCCCCTTCGGTTCCCGGTGCCAGCAGATTCCGCAGGCGAATGTTGGCGAAAGTACCACGGGTCATCACCCGGTCATTACCGCGGCGGCTGCCGTAGCTGTTGAAGTCGGCCGGCCGGACGCCGTGTTCCTGCAGGTACTTCCCGGCCGGCGAGTCCGCCTTGATGGCGCCTGCGGGTGAGATGTGGTCGGTTGTGACCGAATCCCCCACCGACACCAGGACACGGGCACCCGAGATCGACTTGATCGGCGCAGGTTCCTCGGGCATGTCAACGAAGAACGGAGGCTCTTGGACGTAGGTGCTGTCAGCATTCCATTCGAACAGGTCGCCACCAGAGACTTCGACCGCCTGCCATTCCGGAGGACCTTCGGCCGCATGAGCGTATTCCTGCCGGAACGAATCGGGCGACATGCTGCTGGCGATGGTGTCGGCAATTTCCTTCTGGCTGGGCCAGATGTCTTTCAGCATAACCGGATTGCCGTCGGTGTCTGTCCCAAGCGGCTCGGTCGTCAGGTCGATGTCGGTCGTTCCGGCGATGGCGTAGGCGACCACAAGCGGAGGACTGGCCAGATAGTTGGCCCGAACGAGTGGATTGATGCGGCCTTCGAAGTTTCGATTCCCGGACAGAACAGCCGCAGCAACCAGGTCTCCCTTGGTGACGGCGGCGGCGACTTCCTCTGGCAGTGGACCGCTGTTGCCGATGCATGTTGTGCAGCCGTATCCAACCAGGTTGAATCCCAACTGGTCGAGATCGTCGTTCAAACCGGCCGCTTTGAGGTAGTCGGTCACCACGCGGCTGCCGGGGGCCAGACTCGTCTTGACCCAGGGCTTGCGGCGGAGTCCCTTAGCAACGGCGTTGCGTGCCAACAGTCCCGCGCCGATCATCACAGACGGGTTGCTGGTGTTGGTGCAGCTGGTAATGGCCGCGATGACAACGCAGCCGTCTTTCAGCAGGCAGGATTCGCCTTCGATTTCGGCTTCGACTCCTTGTGTGCCGTTCTGGGCGACGGCTGTCGTGGCCGTTGCCGACGCCGCGCCACCTTCGGCCACCATCGACGTCGCCGTCGAGTCTGACGCGGGAGAGACTTTGCCGAACACATTGACCAGGTCCTGTTCCCACTGTGACTTCATGGCTGTCAGCAGAATGCGGTCCTGTGGCCGTTTCGGGCCGGCCATTGAGGCCTCGACGGTGGTGAGATCCAGCGAGAGCCGACTGGTGAACTCCGGTTCGGGCGAGTCAGCGGTCCGGAACAGTCCCTGCCCTGCGATGTCGTGCTGCGTGGTAGCGAGACCGCTCGTTTCGAGATACGGCAGTGTCTCGTCGTCGACCGGGAAGAAGCCCATGGTGGCACCGTACTCGGGGGCCATGTTGGCCAGCGTCGCACGGTCCGGCAGGCTCATGCTGTCCAGGCCGGGTCCGTAGAATTCGACGAACTTCCCAACAACGCCGTGAGCCCGCAGCATTTGCGTGACCGTGAGGACCAGGTCCGTGGCGGTCGTTCCCTCGGGAAGTTCCCCTTCCAGGCGGAAACCGACCACTTCAGGTGTCAGCATGTAGATCGGCTGACCCAGCATGACCGCTTCGGCTTCGATTCCACCGACACCCCAACCGACGACCCCCAGGCCGTTGATCATTGTGGTGTGGCTGTCTGTGCCGACCAGGCTGTCGGGATACGCGACACCGTTATTAGTGAGGACGGAACCGGCTAAATATTCCAGGTTGACCTGATGCACGATGCCCGTTGCTGGCGGAACCACTGAAAAATTGTTGAACGCCTGCTGACCCCACCGCAGGAATTGGTATCGTTCCTGATTGCGTTCGAATTCTTTGTCGACGTTGAACTGCAGCGAGAGTTGCGTCGCGAACTGATCCACCTGCACCGAGTGATCGATGACCAGGTCACACTGAACCAGGGGGTTAATCTTGGTGGGATCCCCCTTCATCCGGACCATGGCGGCCCGCAAGGCGGCCAGGTCAACGATCGCGGGGACGCCGGTGAAGTCTTGCAGGACGACACGCCCCGGCTTGAAGGGGACTTCCACCTGCTCCGGTGCCGGTGCATTCCACTTTGCCAAGCGAGTCACATCGTCTTCGCTGACGACAAAGCCGTCGACGTTTCGCAAGCATGATTCCAGCAGGACACGCATCGAATAGGGCAACCGGTCGATATTCCCCACGCCGCTGGCTGCGAGCTTTGGCAGGCTGTAGTACGTGAATTCGCCTTTGGCGGATTTCAAACGGGACTCGGTGCCGAACGGATTAGCGGCCATGGTAGCGGTCCTCTTTTACTCGGTTGCAAGTCGAGCGGTGGCATACGATTTCGACGGATTCATGCAGAAGCCCCGACGGCCGCCACGCAGTCCGGTGGCGTTTCGGGCGGATCCAACCGCCCGCGGGGGTCAGGCGAGCCTTCCGACTCGGCGATGCGTCGATGCTAGCAGGGTCCATCCGGGATGAGAAGCCAACCGACCGCCTTGTTAGGACTCAGTGGGTGGCGTCATCAGCGGGGGCGGCAATCTCCAGGCCACTTCCGGACGCGCAACGCGTGCCCGTCTGTCCGAGGTTGACGCAATACGAGGTCCGTCAGCCCTGTGGCGGGACAACGCGGTAGACGATGTAAGGCCCAGCGCGGAAGGCTTCGTCACCCAGCAGTCGGCTGATCTGCCGGGGGAGTTTCTCGCCCGATTCATCGTAGACAAACAGCTTCTGAGGGCTGTTCGCCACGGCTTCGTAGATCTCCGGACGGCGATCCGGCAAGTAGACGAGAATCTCCCACAGGTAGGCGAACCGAGTGGACGGCCGGAGTTCCAGCGTGTCGTACACCCAGACCAGGTCACTCGTGTAGCAGGTTAGTTCGCCGTCCGAGAGGTTCTGCGTCCGCAGAAAGTCCGCAACCTCAGCCAGCTTTCGCCAGTCTGGGTTGAGGATCAGGGCCAGTTCAGCCCGCACTTCGGGCGACGTTCCATTCCGGAGGCACGTCTGCCAGAGACCGGTATTGGTGTACTGCCGCGGCAGGCTGAACATGCAGACCAACAGCCCCATCGTCAAGAGTGACAGCCTGACCGGCCGTCTCTGCCAGAGTGAAGCGATCGGGACCGCAACCACGGTAAAGCCCAACAAAATACCCGGAAATTGCACGTAATCGAACAGGTGCTGAAACGCAAACGACTGGAAGACCCATCCCAAATACAGCCCCGCCATCAGAGGTTCGGCCAGATGCAGCGGCGATCCCTCTGGGGGTGACTGTCGGTTGCCGCCACAGAGATTCTTCCGCAGGCCCACATTCAGAATCAGGATCGCAATCGCGATCGGAAGGGCGAACAGGTGGATCAAGTACCAGGGAACCAGATGGTAGACGGTTTGTGCGAAGCGCAATGTCGTCCAGCCCTGCAGTCGCCCAGCGAAGTATTCCGGGTTCCAGTCGGTCATCGTTTGCAGGAAGTATGGCCAGGCTCCGGTCCAGATCAGCCACAGAGACCCCGCTCAGCCGACCAGACCGCCTACGAACAGAATGGACACCACCCTGAGCAGTCCGTGTTTGAACCGACCGCAGCACAGCGTGGCTTCTCCGGCCATCCACGCTGCAACTGCTGCGACGGCTACGTACGGTTTGATCCAGAAGGCGACCCCCCAGATGATTCCTTCGAGGACACCTCTGCGAACGATCTGACCCGTGGAGACGGTTTCGTTTGACCATCGGCTGGAGAAGTCCCGTCGACGGAGTTCCAAGGCGGCCAGTGTCGGCAGAAGCAGCCAGATGTCCCGCTGACAGTGACACCATTCGGGTACGCTGACGTAAGCGATCACAAACGCAAATCCCAGCCAGCCACTGACGGCCACATTGCGTGTCGCCCGGTAGCTCCAAACGGCGGCAAGGATCGCTGTTCCGAGGAAGAGGGCAAGGTCGAACAGTCGGAGCGCCTCGGAACTTGGGCCGAACAGACGCCTGACAAACAAATGGACCCAGATCACCCCGGGGAGATTCGGTTCGAGAAGTTCGCGGTAGAGAACTCCACCGTGGCGAACGATGTCCGCCTGCAGATCGTAGAGAATTGCGTCGTTGGTTAAGGGTTTGCACGCGAAGATTGGCGCGGCAACAACCAACAGCAAAATCAGGCAGAGCAGGGGGGGAATGAGTTCGGTCGGCAGTCCCTGTGGGGAGGCATCGGGGGAAGCCTGGGATTTCGAATCGATTGCCTCGAGCGCTGTCGTCGCGTCAGTCATTTTCGGGCCGGCTTGAAAGTCGTCGTACACGGTCCATCGCCAAATGTCACTTGCGCGTCGAAGAATGGAGGACGAAGTCTGCAGGACTTCGTGCGATCCAGTTCCTCGGCGTACGGCTTCAAGTCGCTCGGCAGGGCCTGCGGAAATTGAACAGAGGCGGAGACGGACGGAATCCGGCCGAAACCCACCCTGTGATTTACCGCAAATCAAATGCCAGAAAGGTCACGGACCGGTCCGCCACGGTTCGTTCTCAAACGGTTGTTTCGATTGTTGTGGCGACAATCTCCCCGCCATCGCAGTACAGCGTTGTGTCTGGCCTTATCTCGGTTCGAAGCCGATTTTTTTTTGAGAACGCGGCTTGCAGTAGAACGCTTCTGGGAGGGAGACGGCCTTCCGTAAGTCATACGAACTGGGGCGGGTGAACGAAATACGGGTGAACGAAATACGAAGGGACTCCTCCCCTTGGCGATTCCGGCACGGCGGACCGCCCTTCGGCCTGATCGGACTTTGGGGAATGGGGGCAATTGCTCGATGGTCGATTCTTCTCGGCGATCCGAACAGCGGCAATCTGAAGAGATTTGCCTGTCGATTGTCCTGCCG
>CALJUK010000742.1 GCA_937975745.1 uncultured Planctomycetaceae bacterium
ACCAGGCGAGGCGGATCGGCCGCATCTACCGCGGCCAGAAGCAACTCGCGAACCGAGTCCAGAACCTCCCCGTCCAGGCTGTCGTATTCCGGGCCCAGCGCGACTATCGTGACGGCACCGACGTGGCGAATCTCAGGATGAGCGGCATCAGTCATCAGCGGAACATCCTTTGAACGCGTGTTACAATCGCTTGTGAAGGCTCGTAACGAACTCGTGTTGTGTCAAACCTTAAAATTCGGGTCGAGAAACGAGAATGGAGCGGCCAACAAGCCGCGGGCCAAGCTATTGAACCCGAAGTTTAAGGCCTGACAAGGCACTGGCCTCTGCCAGCCGACATCAGCCACCATCGCTGAACAGCGCCGCATACGCTCGGGTGACGGGACGACCAAACGGCAATCGCGATGGTTCGATGGTAATCCGTGACACGGTGATGTCAACGATCATTCCCCCAATCGGCCACGCACATCGGTTCGGACCAGCTGTTCAAGGGGATGCCGTCGGAAGTGCCTGCAACGTGAGTTCGAGGTGGACTCGCTCCTCTCGTGTCGGCAGGCCACGAATCACTTCCAGTTTGACGTTCTGACCAACTTCGGCCGACTGCAGAAAGCTGAACAGATCGCTCGCTCTCCGGATCGGCTTGTCGTCCATCTGCACCAGCAGATCTCCCAGGACCAGGCTGCTACTACTGTCGTACCGAGAGGGGTACAGTCCGGCCTCGGCAGCCGCTCCTCCCGGAAGCACATCCCGGATCAGCACTCCCGGCCGATTAACCAACTGCCTGACGGCCGCTTCGTCAAAGAGTGTCACCCCCAGGCCAACCCGGTCGATGTGCCCCCCGCGAATAATCGACGGCACGACACGGTTGACTGTATCGACCGGAACAGCGAAGCCGATACCGGCGTAGGTTCCCGAGGGACTGTAGATCGCCGTATTCACACCAATCAACCGGTCCGCCGAGTCCAGCAGCGGCCCGCCCGAATTCCCCGGGTTAATCGCGGCATCGGTCTGAATGACGTTGAGAATCGGCCGTTGCGTCACGGACATAATCTCGCGTCCAAGACCACTGATGACGCCGGTTGTCAGCGTCTGGTCCAGACCAAACGGGTTGCCGATCGCGAACACCTTCTGTCCCACCTGCAGGTCAACGGATGTCCCCACGGGGATCGGCTTCAAGCGACCGGCAGGAGCGTCAATTTTGAGGACGGCCAGGTCGTAATCGGGTTCGCCACCAACGAAACGCCCTTCCCAATTCGATCCGTCCGCCAGAGTCACCTGGTACCGCTGCGACCCCTGCACGACGTGGTAGTTGGTGACAACATGCCCGTCGATGTCCCAGATGAAACCGGAACCCGTTCCCTGTGGAATCTGAAACAGGTCGAGAGTCAGCCGGTTCCGCTTGACGGCCATCGTCGTGATGTGCACAACCGAAGGCGACGCGTTCTGAAAGATCTCCATGGTCGATTTCTCGGCCTCGGCCAGGTCGCGTCTCGACGTGACCGCACGCGGCTCGGCCTGGGGATCGAACAACGGCGAGACGCGGCCAAACTGCTGATAACTTTTCAGCAAGAACATGCTGGCGACAATCAGCAAGGCCAGGATCAACAGCGGGTTGATCTGGGACGCTTGCGAATCGTTAGTGCGGCGAGTCCGTTGCGAGTCGGTGTCGAAACTCATGGCCGGTGCACTCCCTCTCTCGGCTGCAGGACAATGCGAAATGCGGACGCATTCCGCGCGGTCCTCCTTTCCTGGATGGGAGAAAACTCAGGAAACGGGACACATTGCTCGAAACATTCGCGACAGGCAATCCGCATCGCCCGCTTACCGATTCTGGCCCGCAGCACGGAGGTTCTTGACCTTTCCACAAAACTTGCCAGCTTCCTCAAAAAACTCCGCACGCAAGTCTTCGGGAATTTGCTTCAGCTGGGACTCAACGCCCGACTCGAGAGACTCGTTACACCGTTTCAGCGTCGTCACCAGTTTCTTGAACAGCCGAGTCGCGTCCGATACCGGTGACTTCATTAACGCGGGGGCTTCGGCCGTCTCCCCTTTGGGCGGAGTGATCGCACCGCTGTGAAACGGTGCATACGCCGTCCCCTGCCCTTCGGTCTCGCGAGCCACGCCGACGACCGCTCCGGCCCGCTGGTCGGAGCTGCCGGCAGCTCCCTCGCCTCGTTCGCCCCCCCGTCCGCCCGAATCACGCCCCGCGGGATGCTGTACGGCCATCGCCTCGTCTGAGACATAGTACACAGCTGGGTCACCGCTCATTTCATCCGGCGGCGGTTCTGTCAGATCCTCGCCCCGCTGCAGTCTCCGCCACGCCCGCATTTCGGACACGGTTGCCTCGTTCTCGGCCGCCCATTGCAGGCATTCGGACGCGTCGTCCCAATTCAGACTGACATAGAAATGGGACCACTTCAGCTCAGGGTATTCGCCCCGGACATCGCCGAACGTCTCGAACACGCGGCGGCGCTGGAAAACTTGGTCGGGACTCAGACCGACCAATCGACCGAAGTCGGCATCGGTACGGCCGCGGGCATAACGCTTGGTCCATTCGGACGCACATTCCCCCACGACCCAGTTGCACTGACTGACGGCCGTCTGGGCTTTGGCGATCAAATCGGCCTCGCTGTGCGGGCCGTTTCCATTTTGAGAATCATTCATGGAATGCAACGATCGGTTGATGATCCAAGGGTGTAGTCAGCAGGTCTGCGAGCATCGGTGACAGCCGGCTCGAATGCCTCACCGAAGAGCACCGCCACCGGCGGCGGCACGTCTCGGCCGATGGAACTCGCCCACCAAATGCCGGTTCGCGAACAATCAGCGATGCTAACTTTCCCATGCCACGATTACCAGCCACCAGTCCAGCAGACGAAGCCTCATTCCTGCGAGTGAACACTGACCCGTGGCAATAAACATGGGTTGTCTACACAGTTTCGCAAACATAAATCACATAGCACGGGCGACGACGATCGGGTAGGCCTCGCAAAGCTTACGCAATCGATTGATCTTCCTTGACCGATCGAGGGAGCGTCAGTAGGATTCGGGTCACGCAGCTGGGGCGGAATATCCGAATTTTGTCTGCGTAGCGCAACGTGTTACCGGAGTTGGGTCTTTCGATCGCTGACCGGTACGCAGCCGACCGACGGAGTGCCCAAACCCACAGTCAGGCCGCGCGACACAGCTTCACGCCAGAGTGCGTACACAGGGCGCCGTAGCCAAGTGGCCTAAGGCAGCGGATTGCAAATCCGCCATCCCCGGTTCGAATCCGGGCGGCGCCTCTTTTCTCCC
>CALJUK010000743.1 GCA_937975745.1 uncultured Planctomycetaceae bacterium
CAATCTGCCGAGACCACTTCCGCCAGGAGCGTCAGCAAGGCCTCATACTCGCCGCCGGCAACCTTGTACAACGCGGCGTTTCCGCCGTAGAACAAGTTGAAGACACCGCCCGCTTCGAGATGGCGAACCATCTTCTCGTTGTTCTTGGGGCAGAGTCCGCCGTCGGCCGATCGTGCCAGGGGCGGCACCGAGATCACAGAACCACGGAGATCGTCAACAGTTACGTCGGTTGTTTTCATCGGGTCGAGCTTTCAGATTGGCGAGAACCAGCGGAGTGTCAGTCAATGCTACTGCAGAGAATGTTGTCGGTGGAGACCAGGCCAGGAACGGGTCACCCCGGGCTCTACTGTGGCGGACAGATTCAGCCATCGCAAGTCAACAGGCAGGTTGGAGGTAAAGTCCTGTCTCAAGAGTGACAATTCAGGCATCCGGAGATGCATATTTTGCAGGCGTCCTGGATCAACGGTTTGCCATTCTCAATAAACGCAATTCACGCAACGAGGTCATCCTACCGAGTCATTCCAACGAGAAGTCGGTGAACGATGCGACCGCTTCACACAGCCCGGTCACGTGGCGGGTGGGGCAGCAGATTGGAATTCGGATGCAGGTCAACCGTCACTTCGCGTCGTCGGGCGCGTCTCGGTTTTCGGACCGAGTTCCCGAATCTTGATATCGCGATACTGGACGATCGACTTGGCATTGCCATGAATCTGCACCGCAATGATCCCGGCCAGCGGAATCTCCGGATCAGCTTCGGTGTAGTCGACCGTCTGGACGTTGTTCAACCAGAGTTGAATTTGTGGACCTTCCGCCCGGATGCGGTAGTCGTTCCATTCGCCCACGGGCCGGCGGACCTTTTCGAGCAGTTCTGGTGACGGGCCGGCCAGAATTTTCTTGCGGCGGCTTTCGTCGTAGAGCGCCCCATCATATCCGGCCCCCAAGTCCGCCTGATAGCCGATCACTTCGTGATGGTCGGGGATTCGCTCGCTGCGGAACTGCACACCCCCGTTGACAAACCCTTCGGTTCCTTCGAGTTTCCACTGCAGTGTGAGTTCGAAGTCGGTGTACCGCTTCGTCGTGGCCAGGAAATCGTTCTTTTCCTGCTTCTTCTCCAACGAGCCGGCCGTCAATGCTCCGTTCTCGATCCGCCAGACCGTGTCCGTATTTCCTTCCCAACCGGCGAATGTCTTCCCGTCGAAAAGAGGGGCGGGCTCTCCCGCTGGAAGGGAAGCGGTCGAAAGCAACAGGCAGGCAATGATTAAATACATCTGGTTCAAAAGGGGCATCATACAAGGCCTCGCAGGGGTGTGTTTTTTCAGCCGAATCGAACGGCCGGTCGAAACATCGACTCGGGCATTCGAAAGGGTTCCGGCAGCTTGGCTCTCAATGCTGGCTGCGGTCAAGGCCGAGCGAAATCAGCCAGCGTTATCACAAGCCCCGCAGGGAATTTGTAGCACTCGAATTGAGGCCATTGGTTGTGCGGGATGCCAAGGTGAGAATGACGAGGAAACATCAAGCGACAATCGCGCGGGACGTTCTAGACGGCGGGCTATGTCGCCGGTATGGTCAATCGTTGAGAACAGTCGACACTGACTGTCGGTGCGCGATAGCGGTATCTGTCGCGCGGGCTTGGCGAGTCTGGTTGAACTCCTTCGGGACCCCTCCCCATTCTCAATGGATGCGACGTCAGGGCCACAGCCGATGCGGCCACGGATCCTGTTGGTCGGTAATGAAGGAAGAACATGATGCGCGACATGATTGCACTCTGGGTGGCTGCCCTGGTGCTCGGCTCAAGCAGTGTGTCGATGGCCCAGAAACCGCCGGAACCCATGCCAGATGGGGCGGTCGATACGCGGGCTGAGATCGAGAAATCCGTTCAATCCTATGTGGACGCCTACAATGCCAAAGACGCGAAAGCGCTGGCGGCGCTATGGTCAGCCGAGGGTGTCTACCTAGATCGCCTGAC
>CALJUK010000744.1 GCA_937975745.1 uncultured Planctomycetaceae bacterium
CGGCTTCACCCAGGAGAATGTGAAGCAACTCCGCAAGGACGCGCGGCACGAAGGGATGATCGGCATCAGCCCCCGCTACGTGCAGGACAAGATCTCCAACGCGCTGGTCGTCAACACCGACGCCACCAGCCTCAACCCGTTTATGGTGCTCAACGAACTCGAAGGCGGCCTCAAACATCACTCCCTGCTCCAGAGCGACGAACTGCGCGAGCACTACCAGCAGTTGATCGCCGTCGTCAAAGAGGAGTACACCGACATCGTCAAAAACGAGGTCCAGCGTGCAATCGCCGCCGACGAGGAGGCGCTCACCCGGCTCTGCTCCAACTACATCGACAACGTCAAAGCCTACACACAGAAAGAAAAAGTGAAGAACAAATTCACCGGCGAAGACGAAGAACCGGATGAACGGCTGATGCGGTCGATCGAAGAAAAGATCGACATCCCCGAATCACGAATGGACGACTTCCGCCGCGAAATCATGAACTACATCGGCGCCCTCGCCATCGACGGCAAGACGTTCGACTACCGCACCAACGAGCGCCTGCAGAAGGCGCTCGAAATGAAGCTCTTCGAGGACCAGAAAGACACGATCAAGCTCACCAGCCTCGTCTCCCAAGTGGTCGATCAGGACACGCAGGAAAAGATTGACATCGTCAAAGGCCGGCTGATCCGCAACTACGGCTACAACGACGAGTCCGCCACCGACGTCCTCCAATACGTCGCCAGCATCTTCGCCCGAGGGGATGCGAAGCAGGAAGAGGGGTAAGATCGGGCACGCGTTGAAGTGTCCGGACGGAATGATGGGCGTTGTGAGGAATTCCGTGTAAGGTGTAGTGATTGTCAAGCGTCCGACATCCGAACGAGTATTCAGACATGGTGCAGATCGTTGTCACGCCCGACCAGGCCCGCGTGATCGCAGGTTCGACGGAGAAGATTGAATTCGTCGATGCGGAGGGGAATCGTCTGGGCTTCTTCACCCGTCCAGTTTCGAGTGAAGAGATCGCAATTGCCCGGCAGCGCGCCGCCTCAGATGAACCTCGACGCTCGACGCAAGAAGTGCTCGATCGTCTTCAATCGCTGGAGCAGGAATGACCCGCTACACGGTCGTTTGGGTTCGCAGCGCGGAAGACGAACTGGTCGAAATCTGGCTGAAAGGCGACGATCGAGAAGAGGTGACGGCCGCAACAAACGCGATCGAGCGCGAACTTCGGGAGGATGCCGTGTGGAAAGGAGAGGAGCTTTCCGAGGGCTGCGCTCGCTCGAAGCGCCTCCGTTGCGAGTCGTCTTCACAGTGCGGGTCGACGATCGAATCGCGGAGGTCTTGACCATTCGGCGCATCTGAGTTCGTTCGTGTCAAAGGAGTGACCGATGCGGCAGGCACAATGGCTAGTTGTCGCATCGGTCTGCCTGAGCTTTTCTGCGCTCAAAGCCGACGACCCCGTCAGGGAAGATGAACTCTCGACCGGAGAACTGGTCGAGCAGATGCTGTCCGCAGATGAGGACGCCGCCAAGCGCGCGATCGAGAGCCTAAGTGACCGGTACGACGCAGCATTCGAACTCGACTGGTGGTGCGATGAAGAGACGATTGCCATCCGCCGACGAGCCGTCCAGGAGTTGTCGCCTTTCATTCCGCAACTCGTCCAGGCAATTGACGACGGGCACGTCGAGGTGGCCCAATCCGCGCTCTTCTTGCTTGCAGTTCTCGGTCCTCTCCCCGAAAACGAGGTTCGAGGCATCTGGGAGGTCGTTCGCAGACGAGACCTCCTAGCTGACGTTCCAGAGGAGGACAGGTCACCGTCGCCGCTCTTCGAAGTCTGCAGGATCGTGTACACAGACGTGTACGCGATGAGGGCGCTCCTTCCCGATCACGTGCCGGCAATGCCCCTCTATGTTCCCGCAATCCGCGACGTATGTGAGAAGGACCCGGATCAACTTCGCGACGTCAGACTGGTCCTGCACGAGACGGAATCGGACGACGAATCGGAAGTATCCATTGAGCACTTGGGCACCTGCGTTGGCCTGTACCAGGTTCTGTTGAAAGGAACTGGTTGGGGTCCCGTCGAAGTGCCCGGGCTGCTCGAATTGACGTCGCCCGAGTTCCCGAAGATTGTCCAGATTTGGGCGCTGCTGGTGTTAACCAACATGGGCGTCGACGCGATCGAGGCAGCGCCAATTCTCGAAGAACTGCTGAAATCGGACGATAAAGTGATCCGACTCGTTGCGGTGAGGGCGATTCTTTCAGTGCAGCCCGAACGGGACGATTTCGATGCTCTCATTGCGACTGCTCAGCTTGCGGAGATGGATGAGAAGGAGCTTCGCGACGACTACGCGGACTATCTGGAACAACTCGAATCCGGCAACATCGACCTCGAGTCGATGGATCCAAAATGGAGAGCAGAATTGCTCGAATCCACGAGGCAACAACTCAAGTACAGCCGTGGCTCGTTGCGCCACGATGCAGCACGCTTGCTGAGGCAGTGGGGAGAACTCGCGCGGCCCGCGCTGCCGGAACTGCGCGAAGCGCTGGAGTCTCCCGACCCCGTACTGCGGGAACTCGCCGAGCAGGCCATCAGGGAAATCGACGGCGAATAACGGGCGACACTTGGAAGTCGGTCGCCCTCAACTCAGCCTTCGTGTCATCGTGGTCAACCACAACGGCACGAAGAACACGAAGAGGCACCTCCCCAGCAGGACGCCGCGTGCCGGATGCCACGGGCGGCCCGCCCGTGCCGACACACTTCAGAGGTCGGCGGCAAGTGGCTGGGCTCGGTGCCCGCCGCCACCCCCAGTATGCGTCCTCTCAGAGAGCGCCAGCGAATTCGCCACACGGCTCGCGTACGCCGCAACCGCGCCTTGTTCCCGTCCTGGGAGCAACAGACGGTGCTCCCACGGTGGATGCTCGCGGTGACGTTCTGCCCGCCCGGTTCTGCTCCCCCCACCAACGACGGAGCGAGCAACCGAATGTAACGGGTTGCGGTTGCACACGAACGACTCTGCAGCTTAACGTCTGCGCAACCGGGCACGAACGCAAGACTATGATCTCAGTTGCCGCGTGAATGAGTGCTCCGGTTCACGGCTTCGTGATGCCATCGGATCGCGGCACACGAACGATACGGAATCCGATCACACGGGAGGAAGTCGACGGCGGCATTGCCGAACGCGTACCAGCCATGCAGGCGCCGTCGCTTCGAAGAAACGTCCGGCAGACAAAGCAATCGTCACCGCGAACGACACGAGACTCTCCTGTCAAACGTCCCTGCGGGTCGACGCGCGTTTCCGTTGCGGGCGGAGCCTTCCAATCCGCACACCACTCGGCAACATTGCCAAACATATCGTGAAGGCCCCACTGATTCGGCGTCTTGGTTCCTACCGGCCGATGTCCAGAGCTTCCCTCGCCTTCGTCCGTGTTCATAAAGACCCACGCGATGTCCAGGATCTCTCCGTAGCGGCATTCCCCTTCGCCTGCACGGCATGCGTATTCCCATTCCGCCTCGGTGGGCAGGCGATATTCAAAGTCCTTGTCAAGGGCCGACAGCTTCTTGCAGAAGCTGGCCGCATCTCCCCATGTGACTTGCTCCACGGGATGTGTGCCGCCGTCTTTCCGGACCCAGAACGAAGGATTGTGCCCCATGACCGCAGCATATTGAGCCTGAGTGACTTCTGTTGCCGTCATCCAGTAACCGCGAGTGAGCTTCACCTTGTGTTGCTGCACGAAGCGGTCGCCGTACTTCGACTCGGTTCCCGGTGGCGAGCCCATCAGAAACTGCCCCGGCGGACACCAACGAAATTCGAACGGCACACCCTTGAATATCGCACGATCTTCGGCTCCTGCGGTCATCGCGGCATCCTGACGCTCGTTCGCCACAACATCTGTGCCGCAAAATGAAACGCGAATTCGCGACAGCGGTTTCAGGTCGGGCGCACCGCCGGAGTCGATCGTGATTGCAAACATGTTGTCGCGTTGGACCGTGACTGGCTTGGGAAGTTCCAGCACCAATTGATGACAAGCTTCCTTCCCGACAAAGTCAGGCACAGTCCAGCCGGTATCGGACAAAAAGTCGATGCAATTCGCTGCGGTCTCGTCAGCCTCGTTTCCCAGGAACCGGCAGCTTCGAAACTCTAATTGAGTGGTCCCATTCTCGATGCGTTCGAGATGTGGCTTGATATCGAACAACACCAATCTTTGGTCGCCGTTTGCATGCGGACGCGTCGACGGCAGCACCTCCAACAGAACACGCTTGATCTTTGCAGGTTCCGGGGGGGGGGAAATAAAGCGTGACTTCCTGCCAATCGTTGGATTCGTGAAGCTCAACGGAATGGTCGTCGAGGACGTTGGCAGAGCCTTGCGACGACCAGACAATCTTCTTGGGGCTCGACGGCACCCATCGTGCATCTATGCCGGCAGGCTGTTCTGCACGCACCGTTGTCGCCAGGATCGTGGCAACGATGCAAGCCGCGAAAGCAAGCCACCGCGCGGATGATGAAACCGGAGGAGTCTTACGCGTAAGCATGTGTGTTGGCCCATTGCTTGTGGCACAACTTGTTCTTCTCTCAAAATTCACTTCGAAAATACACTGTGTAAGTGCGATCCTCAATCTCAAGGCAAGAGGAAAGATACGTCACTTTCGCAGCCCGAATTGACCGGGCAATCCTTGTGCACGCCGATAAGAGACCGCGCGCAGTCGCACCTCTGCGCACGCCACACTTCGGATATCGACCATGGACC
>CALJUK010000745.1 GCA_937975745.1 uncultured Planctomycetaceae bacterium
GTTGTCCGTCAACAACCTCACACCTTCTTTCGAGGGCTGTTGGAACGAAAGAGGAGAACATGGATCGAAAGCAGTACCGCTGCGAAGCCCGGAGCGTTGCCGGGTTCGTGGCCCAAATCGTCCGCTACGTGGCCAGCGGGCACTACTTCTATGTGCGGGTTCTGATCCCCGCGCACAAGGAGCCGCGCCTGGTCGATGAAAAACTGCTGCGGCTGTACGACATCGCGCGGCCGGCTTGGCGCCGTGAACGCCGCCGCCTCAAGAGGTCGGCCGGCATCCACTACCTGAGACACGACCGCCTGGCCGTGATCATGCTTAGCAAAGGCCGGCACGACGACTTCTATCGCGACCATGCGAGCAGCGTGACCGACATTCGCCGTCAGGCGTTGAAAGTCTTCGGCTACTCGATCCGGCATGGTTATTCGGCCGCGCAAAATCGGATGAAGGTCTCCGTCCGGCTCGACGAAGCACGCTACCGCGAACTCAAACACCACCTCGTCACGATGGCGACGTGGGAGTCATTTCGTGATCCGGAGCGGTTGGAACGGGAATTCCGCCGCTTGCCGGTCCAGGCGTACGATCCCGTGTTCGACCAGCTCGTGGCGATTGCCCGCCACGTGAACCGAGTCCGCCGGCGAAGAGGGTTCATGCCGGTCCGCTTGGCCTGTCTCCCCTGCAAGGTGCAAACGACGAAGGTGTTCAATGATGACGGACGCCGTGGAACAGGACGACTGACCGGAGAGCCGAGTGTCTGCGACACGACGTTTTGCAAACAGCAATGAAAATCTCTGGGTTCATAAACAGGGATGTCAGAGCAGTTGGAGGGCACGATGATGAAACGAAAACGGACACCATCGCAGATTGTGGAATCACTCAAAGAGGCGGAGCAGCAACGTGTTATGTATTGTTCGCCGTATCTTGCGATGGGATGCCATCTATGTGTCGCTTTGATCGCAACCCTTTCCACAACACACGAAGCCAGGCCTGAATCAAAGAAAAGGGGGATAGGAGAGCGTTTAGCATTTCTCTGACCCATCCCCTTTTCATGGCGTCTCTCCACCTGTGGCAATTGTCAGACGTTGGAGGGTTTCCTGAGGCTCCCTCGAAGCCGGTAGCTGTGCATCAGCGTGAAACACAGCGCACCGACGGCGAATAGCAATAGCGACGACCATGCAGAAGCGAATCGTACGCATTGTCGGCCGGCCCCTGAATGTGACGCTGGGAATGCCGCACCGAGAACAAAAGATCCTGAGTGAGGCGGACGGCGAGGAGAAACAGTAGTCGCGGCTGGCCGAGATCTCACCATCGCACGCAACGCGAGCAGGTGGAGACGTTGATTCAGATCGATCGCCTGTTGGCTGAAGGTCTCACCAGAGAGGACGCCTGCGAATTCGTCGGAATCAGCGTCTGTACGCATCGGCGCTGGCAGTTGCAGCACGGCTTGGGCCGCAGCGCCAGTTGCGTGGGGCTGAATTGTGGACAGTCTGGACGGAAATTGCGCCATGCGAGAATTTCTTCCGGCCGGTGCGAGCCGGACGAAAAGCGACCGAATGCGGTTTCCTCTCAAAAGAGAATGTCGCCCGCGCCACGCGAAACACGAGGTGTCACGTAAGCCCTTTCTACGCAGCCTGTTGGGGCAAGGGGCACGCCTGTGTGCGACCGTTGCAGACGCGGAATCCTACGGGGAGTTTGGGGCGTGCTGTTCAAGCCCGTCCATCGCCGCCCGAATTTCTTCGTCGCTGCAGTCGGACTCGATCTGCGTATCCGGCGGTAGGGAAGCCTTCAACGCGGCGACGCCCGCTGCGGTCACTTTCGTTTGCCGCAGGTCGATGTACAGGGCGTTCGGATGTTTCGACCGCCAACCGTGAAGATGCTGCAAGCCGGTGTCCGTGATATCCGTTTGCTGGAGATCGACAGAGTACAGCATGTCGATGGTGGGAATATGCCGGAGACCATCATCTTGAATACGCGACGCTGAGAGAATGAGGCGATTCAGTTTCGTGGCTCCGGACAGAAAACGCAGTCCATCACCGGTGACTGACGATTTCTGCAAGTACAGATCCGTCAGTTCATTCAACGAACCGACCGGCCGGAGCCATTCATCCGTAACTGGCGCGGCCCCAATATTCAAACTCCGAAGTCTCGAAAACCCGGCGAGGTGGGCGAGATGATCTTCATCCAACTGGTCGTCGCCATAGCGGACTTTCTGCGAGTAAGTGATGCCGAGTGACGTGAGACGTGGCAGACGCTTCAGCGATTCGAGGTCGATCTCGCCGATTCGGACATCGTGAAAACTGACGTTTTCGACGGTTTGCAGTTGCGCAATCGCTCTCGTCAACTGTGCATTAACCCGAGCGCCCGAGATCCCCAACTCTCTCAGTTTCGGGAGTCTTTGTAACTCGCGAATACCCTCGGGTGTCACCAAGTCTGCATTGATTATGACAGATTCCAATTGCCGCAACTTTGCAAGCTGTTGCAGGCCGTTGTCGGTGATCACACCGCCACCGTGGTGAGCAAAGGACTCCAGACCGGTAAGCGTTGCTATCGTGTTCTCGTATGCTGCAGCGGACAGATCCGCTTTTATGAACGTGAGCATTTTGAGATTTGTGCAGCCTGTAAGAACGCGGATCTATTCGTCATCATC
>CALJUK010000746.1 GCA_937975745.1 uncultured Planctomycetaceae bacterium
CTGGCACGGGCATTGGGCTGGTTTGACCTGCCGGAGATTGTTCTTCCTCCGCTACAAACGGCCATCGTGAAAGGGGAGGGAGAGTTGCCTCCGGGCAAGAACGGAGACGTTGTGGCCGAATTGAAGCAGTCTCGGCGGGTCAGTGCGTTGACCTCCGTCGCTCAGATTGCTGGCCGGTCGGGTGACGCGGGGGAGCCGATCACCAATCCCGACGTTGTGGAGACCATTGTCGAGGCGTCGACGTCCAATTCGACTCTCATTCGTCAGCTATCTGCCTACTGTTTAGGGTTGTTCCCAACAGACGTTGCGACCGAACGGTTGACGGGGATGCTCATTGACCCGGATGTCGACACGAGGGTCAACGCGGCGATCGGCTTGGCACGACAAGAATCGGCGGCCGGTCTGAATGTCTTTCTACGGGTCTTGTCCGAGATGAAGGCCGTCGGTCAATCGACTTCGACCGAGGCAACCTCGCGAGACGAACTGGAACGCTACATTCTGGCGAAGAACTCACTGAAGGCTCTGCAGCAAATCGCGACCGACCTGCCGACCGATCAGCAGCAGGAAGTCCGGCAGGTGGTGGCTCCCTGGGAGGACGAAGCCGATCACCCCGAAGTGAAAGTAGCGGCCGAAGCGGTCTTGCAGACATTGTCGACAATGTAGCCCGCGCTGCTTCTGTTGCACTCATCCGGGTCGGGGGTGATGCGCATCGGCAATGCCGACCCGTGGAAATCCACGGTTTTCGGATTCGGTCGAGGAACTTCGGATGGCCGTTGTGCGATTCGAACAACGTTCCCGCGTCCCATTCTGTCCGCAGATTCTACGGGACCGTTGCGCAGAATTACTTCGAAGAGCATTGTATCGCAACGAGTTACAGTAGATCTGGCGATCTGCGATGCAAGCGGGGAGCGCACAGACGGAACTCGGGGACCGCGAGATTGAGAATATTTGCGACAAGTTTCGCAAAATCCTCAAGGTCCCCTGTTGGCGTGTTCTATTTTTAAGCAACAGCCCCACTGTCCGAAAATCAAATTCCGTCTGTTTCGGTAATACCGGTCAAAGTTAGTTTGCATCTGGGGTGTAACCCTGCAAATAATGCAGAAGCGGGCGAATGTGCGGGGGACTGGTGGTTCCGAGACTGATTGCCTTTGTGAAACATCTGAGAGGAGCGCATCGATGAAAAAGTTGGTGGCCTTGATCGTTGCCGTCAGCGCCGTAATGGCAGGCGACGTGGCCAATGCTCGCAGCTATTTCGGCGGGGCTCGCTATGCCTGCTGCCCGCAGACTGTCTGCCAGCCGACCGCTTGTTACACGTCGTTCAAGGTCGAACGACAGACGTGCTACCGCACCGTCTTCGAAACCGTATACGAGCCGGAAGAATACACATCCACCCGGACCGTGTACGAAACGACCTACGAAGACGTGCAACAGACATGCTACCGGACCGTGCAGGAAACTCAGTTCGAAGAAAAGTCCTACACCGTTTCGCGTCCGGTCTACGAGACGGCCGAACGGGAGGAAACCTACACGGTTCAACGCCCGGTCTGGGAAACCTCGACCCGTGAGTGCAACTACACAGTTCGCCGCCCGGTTTGGGAAACCTCGGAACGGGAATGCCGTCGGACCGTGATGCGGCCTGTCACCGAAACGATGGAACGGGAATGCCGTCGGACCGTGATGCGTCCTGTGACCGAAACAGTCAATCGGGAACGCTGCTACACCGTCTGTCGTCCGGTTCAGTCCGTCCGCACGGTTCGCCGCGTGGTGGGCCATTGGACCAGTCAGCCAGTTCATATCCCGGTCCCTATTGTTCCGCAATGGACCGTCGATGAATGCGGTCGCCCCCGTTGCTGCATGGTGCAATGCCCCGGCATCACCACCTGCCGTCGCGTCTGGTGTCCGCAGGTTGTCGAGGAACAAGTCCCCGTGACGACTTACGTCCGGGAAGTTGTTCGCGAGAACTGCCCGGTGCAGGTCACTCGTTACGTTCCGGAAACGGTCGTCGAGAAGGTTCCCTACCAGGTTTGCCGGATGGTTGCGGAAGAAGTTGTCACCAAGGTCCCCGTTCGCACCTGCCGTTGGGTTTGCGAAACTGTGACCAAGCAGGTTCCCGTCCGCACCTGTAAAATCGTCTGTGAAACGCAGACTCGCAAGGTGCCGGTCACGACTTGCCGAATGGTGACCGAAACCAAGACCTGTAAAGTTCCGGTTTGCGTGACGAAGCAGGTTCCCTACCAAGTCACGCACCGCGTGGCTCGTTGTGTGCCGCGGGAAGAGACTGTCACCTGCACCCGCATGGTGGCCAAGTGTGTCTCGCGACAGGTTCCCTACCAGGTTTGCCGGATGGTCCCCGTGACCGTCTGCGACAGCTGCGGGAGTGGAGCTTGCTCCACCGGCGGGTGTGCCACAGGGAATTGTGGAGTTCCGCAGTCCGAGGGCCACGAAGCACGGAGGCCCGAAGCCGAAGCCAACGCCAAAGAGGCTCCGACCCCGGCAACCGAAGGGTAGTCAGTCCGAGTCTTAATCCACCAGGTTCAATCGCAGACGCTTCGATTGTTCCAGCCGGAATACTCGACGCGTTGTTTTTGGGTGCTTGCTCAGACAGCGTGCGACGTTCCAACTCAGTAGCGTGCCGGCCGACTGAGCTCGCGGAAATCGACTTGCAGACGATCCAGATCGGCTCGGGCCTCAGTGCTCAATTCACTGCGACGGGCTTCCAGCCATTCCAGTTGCGGTTCGGCGTCATGCCATAAACCGTAGAAGAGTTGCAGTTCCACAAGCAGGATGCGGATGTCGGAGTCGTCTGAAAGCGTTCTGACAGCATGTTCCAGGTGGTCCAATGCAACACCGTCGAGCTCCCATTCGCGATACAGTCGCACCAGTTCGACATGATCGGCCGAGGACCTTGCATCGACGGTGTAACGGGCTGCCCCCACTTCAAACTCGGCTGGTCCCGTGCCTCGAAACGCTGACTGGTAGCGGATGAGCTTCAGCAGTTGGCCAGCTTCGGTCTCTCCCAGGCGAAACGCTTCAGTGAGATCTGCGGTGGCGGCCTCCGAGCGACCAAACCGGAAATGCAACTCGCCACGGAGCCTCAGCGCATCAGCCCGCTGGAATGTGTCAGCCGGACATTTCGCGAGCATTTCTTCCGCCTCGGTAAAGCTGAAATTGCGTGCGTAGGCTTTCGCCAGCGGAAGGTAAACATCGGCCTCGCGTCCTTCGGCGATCAGCCGATCCCGCTCCTGTTCGCGCTGAAGCGTTTGATATGTTCGCTGCAGCACGGGCATGGCCACGCGCGAATCGGGCTGCCGGGCTGCTTCGTCCAGGACCTTCTCCGCCTCGTCGTACCGTTTCAAATTCGTCAACACCCGAGCCCACAGGTCATACAGTCGCACGTGCGTTCGTCCGGAGGCGACCAGTCCGTTGATGACATCGAGAGCCACTTCCTGCTGATTCGAGAATGAGAGCAATTGCGCCCAGTGAAGCTGCGCTTCCAGGCGGTCTGGATGTTCTTCGGCCAACTGCGTGGCTACTGCGAGATCGTCGCGGGTTAGGTCTTTGCTCGCGTGAATGACCCAATTGCGATTCGGCGTGATCCGGGCGATGACGACACCGGAATCGTCGTAGACCGTTTCATACCGATAGACCGGATCCTGGCCACGGAGCATCCAGTCGAAGACACTGCCGAACCGGCGTCCAATCATTGCCAGATAGTGAATTCTGTCGTGCTGAATTTCTCTGTGGAGCGTTTGTGCGTCCAGCATCTCGAAGTTGACCATCCGCACATAACGCCGACTGGAGAGCACGATGTCCGACTTCCGCGACAAAATTCGCTCGGTCGGATCACTGTGTTCGCGAAGCCAGTTCCCCGCGTTCGCCCAATCGCAGAAGTACAGAGGGGGCATCTCATCCTGAAAAAAACGGTCCGGTTCGAGGAACATGCCGACCATTCGAAGCACCAAAATCGGACCAGGCTTCGGCCGGCCGGAAAAGAACCAGAACAGCCGCCACACCGACCAGCCCCGC
>CALJUK010000747.1 GCA_937975745.1 uncultured Planctomycetaceae bacterium
CGGCATGATGGCCAGTGGACTTGTCGCAAGGGGGATCGCCGTCGCGAGAAAAAGTGTGGCCGTGGCGAGCGCGTGTTTCATAGATTTGCACCGGCAGATCAGCAGACGTCCTCGGTCCCTTGAAAGACAAGTGTTCTGGCTATCTAGTTTACGATGTGGTAGTGTTAGATGTAAGCTCCTTCGTGGATGACCAACCAATCGATGGCCTCCAACACCCTCGCCCACCCTCGCAGTCAGCACGCGTGACGGGGGACCCTCCGTTGACGAAATCGCCCCATGCCTTGTCAGGCCTTGAAGTTCGGCGTGAAGCACTTGCCGCATTGTGAATGCCGTTGTGTTTCCGTCCCTCAAATGAGAAGCTTGAAGTTGACGTAACACTCCGCTGGGCATCGCATATCGTGAGGCCTTTGCGCCATCAGGAATCAATCGGAGTCAACAACGATGTCCCACAACGGTTGTGCCAATTATCGAGCTCTTCCGGCCATTTCGCGTCGCGATACGTTGCAGGCAGGTGTCCTGGGGGGGCTGGGCGTCACCCTGTCGAGCATGCTTCGCAACCAGGCTGCCGGTGCGGTTTCAGGAAACGCGAAAGCCAAGTCGGTCATCTTGTTTTGGCTGCAGGGGGGCGTCTCGCATCACGATACACTTGATCCGAAACCCGACGCCTCGTCGGACATCCGAGGTGAATTCTCGCCAATTTCCACTCGCTTGCCGGGTGTCCAATTCACCGAGATGCTTCCCCGCATGGCCAGTATGATGGACAAGTTCGCCGTCGTCCGCTCGGCGACTCATCCAGAAGCGGCGCACGAACGGGGGTCGATGTACCTTGTCGAAGGACGTCGTCCGGGGCCCGGAGCGAATGGCAGTCGGCCGTCCGGCAATCCGGAGATCGGTTCGATCGTGGCCCACGAGTTGGGACAGCCCGAAGGTTTGCCAGCCTTCTTTTCGATTCCTGGAAATGACTTTACTTCGCAGTTTATCGGTTCCGGCTGGATGCCCCCCGCAACGGCTGCCTTCAAAGGACATCAGGCCACTTCGCTGAAACCCAGCACACAACTGACTTCCGAGCGGTTCTCTGGCCGAATCGATCTGCGGAACAAACTTCTCTCCGGCGTCGTGGGGTCGGTTTCGGCACAACGTGGCCCCGAGGCCTGGGACCAATTCGACGATCAGGCGGTCGACATCATTCGCCGTGGCAGAGGAGGCAAAGCTTTCGACATCAGTGAAGAGCCGACCGAGATTCTCAAACTGTATGGTATTGAAGACCGTGGAACAGAGAAGTGTCGCTACGCGTTGACCGCACGACGTCTGGTCGAAGCGGGAGCTCGCTATGTCACGATCGGTCGAAACAGTTGGGACCATCACAGTGGAATTTTCCCGCTGCTGAAACGCCGTCTTCCCAGCATGGATTCGGCCATTGCCGGTCTGGTGACCGACCTGGAGAACCGCGGCCTGCTGGACGAGACGCTGGTTGTCTACTTGACGGAGTTCGGCCGCACACCGAAGGTCAACAGTCAGGCTGGCCGCGACCATTGGCCCGGCGCCTTCAGCGTGGCCTTTGCCGGTGCTGGTATCCGTGGTGGTCAGGTCCTTGGAGCCAGTGATCGAACCGGTGGTTCTGTGGCCGATCGCCCGGTATCGCCCGAGGAAATTGCAGCCACAATTCTGCACCTAGTCGGAATCCATCCGCAGACGATGTTCACCAAGCCCGATGGCCGACCGATCCAATACGTCGATCAGGCTCGCCCCATCGCGGAGCTGCTCGCCTGAGGGTTCAACCGGCAGTTCGTCGCTTCTGGCAGGAGGCGTCTGGTCGAAGGTGTCCTCTCATTCGGCACGCTGCGAATTGCGCAGGCGCTTCTGCCAGCCCAGCAGCGTAGGTCCGACAAACAGCAGGACCGAGATCGCAAAGAACAGGCACGACACCGGACGCGCAACGATTGGCCAGTAGCTTCCTCCCGAGGCCATCAGACCGGCGGAGAGTTTCTCTTCGGCGATTGGTCCCAGCACAAAGCCGATGACAAACGGAGCCAACGGTAGACCAACGCGTTCCATGGCGAAACCGACGAGTCCACACGCCAGCATGACCCACACATCAAACATTCGATTGGAGAGTGCGTACGAGCCAACGACGCAAAAAACCAGCACGCCCGGGATGAGTACACTGGTGGGGACCAAACTCAGCCGCGCCAGCCAGCCGGCAGAGAGCAACATGAAGATCAACATGAAGACGTTGGCCACCAGATACGTGGCCGTCATCAGATGCAAGACTTCCGGATGGATCTCGAAAAGCAGCGGGCCAGGTTGTAGCCCGTGGATGACCAACGCGCCCAGCAAGATGGCATCGATCACGCTTCCCGGAATGCCGAGCGAAATGAGCGGAATGAGTGCCCCTCCGACTGTGGCATTGTTGGCGGCTTCGGACGCGACGATTCCTTCCTCGGAACCTTGTCCGAATTTTTCCGGAGACTTCGAACCGGAACGTGCCGCTGAATAGGCGACGATCGAACCAATGTTCGCACCGATCCCCGGCAGGATCCCGATCCAGGTCCCGATTACGGAGGAACGGACCAGATTCACCCATTGGGCCTTCCAATCGGCCCACGACATGAACGTCCCACCGCGGGAGAATGCGATCCGCTCTGTCGGTTCGGACATCGCCAGGATGTCTTTGATGACCTGGTTGACGGCAAACAGACCGATCAACACGGGAAGCAGTTTGAAGCCGTCGCTTAACTCCGCCAAGCCGAATGTCAGGCGAAACTGGCCCGTGGCCGGCGACGGTCCGGGGAGGCTGAGCAGGATTCCCAGCAAACCAGCCAGGATCCCCTTCAATGTCGATGACGAGGGAACCGAAGCAATCAGCACAAGGGCCATCAGCACCAGCGAGAAGAACTCGAATGGTCCCAACCGAGTCGAGACGTCGGAGATCGGTTCCGCCAGCAGGAGCAGAAAGCCCCACGAGATCACACCACCTCCGAACGAGGCACAGACACCCAGGCCCAACGCTCGGCCGGGCTGACCCGACCGGGCCAACGGATAGCCGTCCAACGTCGTCATGATCGAGGCTGGTGTCCCGGGCATGCGCAGCAGCGTGGCCGTGATCAATCCACCGCTGATCGAGCCGACGTACATCGAGATCAGCAGGACCAGCGCGTGCGTACTTTCCATCGAGAACGTCAATGGTAGCGTCAATGCGATCAGCATAGCGCCGGTCAGGCCGGGAACCGCACCGACGATAATGCCGAGTGCCGTCCCAAGCATCATCAACCCGAGCGGTGCGGGCTCCAGCAGGACCAGGCGAAAGGCGTCGAGCAAGCCGGTCATTCTATGCGAGCCCGTTTGACGGAGAGCTTCAGCCGCGCGGCAGGGGCGGAGTGGACTTGGGCAGCAATCTACCCGACCAGCTTGTCCCACACCTTGCGGTTCTCGCGCATGGCGGCCGTGATGTCGTTGGGAACGGTGCCGTCTTCCAGAAGTGTCCAGCCGTCGAAGCCGCTCGATTTCAGCAGCCCAAACAACGGCTTCCACGGATAAGCGTCGGAACGCAGGTCGTGAATGTGCACCGTTCCGATACGATCTTCCACCATCCGGAAGTTGGCCTCCAGCCCGGCGCCGTTCAGGTCGGTTGGATTGCAGTTCCAGCAGACGACCACGTTGGGATGGTCGGCGACATCCATGATTGTTTTGATGTGCGGAACTTCACTCGTTCCCCGGCCATGGACTTCCAGACGGATGGCGACGTCGTAGTCGGCTGCGAATTTCCCGACTTCCCTGAGCGACTTGCCGATCTGCTCCAATGTCTTTTCGACAGGGACGTCTGCTGGCAGGCTGTTCGGTCGCACCTTGACACCCGACCCTCCAATGTCACGGCAAAGGCGGACGAAATCTTTCGTCTCGTCGATATTCTTTCGGAGGACAGCCGGATCGGGAGAGTGATACTCGCAAGCACTACCGAGGCCAACGCATTCGACAGGCGAATCGGCGAACTGTTGTTTCACCCGTTGCCGGTCGGCAGCAGAGAGTGCGATTTCGACTCCGTGTCTGTGGGTGCTACGGAGCTCGACACCTTCGAAGCCGGTTTGGGCACAATTGTGGATGACTGTCGGCAGATCCCAGTCTTTGCCCCAGTTGTACGTCACCAGCCCCAACTGCATGCCAGTCGACTTGCCCCGCCGGGTGGTCTTCTCCGCCGCAAGCGAGCGTCCGAGCCAGCCGGTTTGAGTCGCGACCAGGCTGGCAGCCCCCAGTTTCAGCATCCTGCGACGTGTCAGCGGCATGTCGTCGACCTCTTGTCAGGAGAAACGGTTCGCTCTTCGCTGGGAGCTAGTCCCAGACCGGGCTGTCGTTAGCGAATCCCGAACTCCTGGTTGAACATGTTTTGGATCTCCGGCAGTCGATTCTGGTGAGCCAGCCAGAGTCCCTGCAGCGGGAACGTTTCGGGCAGCGGCTCTCCCTTGAGCTGGTGAATGTACTGCCAGAGTAGAATCGCACTGAGTCCAATCTCGACGGTTTCGTCTTCGATGGTCAGCTCCGGATAACGCTGCAGCAATCGCTGCCACTTCTCCATACCGCTGTAGAGGACAACTTCGGCTTCGTCGAGTTTCCCCTCCTTGAACAGCGTCTTCCCCTGGAACAGCTCGCGGTGGCCGGCAACTGTATCTGGTTCGGATTCGGCCAAAGCGCGTGTTCGCCAGTAGCGGTAGTTGGTTGTGTCCTGGTACCGGGCGGTCCAATGCCGTTTGGTGTCGATATCGACGTTGTCCTTCTTCGCCAGGCGTTGAATATCGTCTTCGGTCGATTCGAGCACGACCGTACCGCCGGGCGATTCGAACTCCATTCGGCCGTATGTCTGTGTCCAATCGCGGAAGGCTTCCGCCCAAGCGACCTGCGTGACTTCGTCAAACAGACCTTCCCGCTGCAGCGCGTCGGCGTAATCCAACTGGGATCGGGCCGGATACTGCCGGAACAATGCCCGCATCATGATGTGCTGGACCTGATTGTCCTCAGCCTTATTGGCTTCGTAGAAGACGTCCTTGGCTGCCAGGTAGTTGTCTTTTCCGGCGGGGTTCAATTCGGGGTCGGGCCGGCCTTCAAACTTCGGATCCGGATCGTCGAGGAAGTACTTGCGGAACAAACGCCATTCGTCAGAGCGGCCGATTTTCTGCCCCAGGACCCGGCCGACTTCCCAATAGAGTTCGGGAGCGCGCGAATTTCGCTCGGTCCCCTTCTCGTAGAACTTGGCACCCTCCTTGACCCAGTAATACCGGTCTGAGACCAGGTCCCATTCCGCCGAAACGTTGTACGCGAGATTCCACCCCTGGAATCGCCAGACTTCGAGATAGTGTGGCTGCAGCATGACGATTGAATCGACAGTCGTCCGAAGCGCGGCCCAATTCTTGGTTTCTTTTTCTTCGATCGCCTGGATCCAGAGCAGATTGCTGGCAATCCCACGCAGGCCCAACAGCATGAATGTCATGGTGGCACTAGTGGGATCGATCTCACCCAGCGTGTTCTCGCCCAGGTCGTACTGCTGCCGCAACTGCGCCAGCTTGCCGCCCGATCCAGACTCTCCCGTCGCGGGCATACCCAGCCAGATGATTGGGATCAACAGGACAACAATCGCCGACAAATAGACGAGCTTGCGTTGTTGAGAGGTGAAGCGGTTCATTTCGACTCCAACTCACGGAGCTTAAGACTGAAAGAGCCAATAAACAAACAGGGAATGGCAAACGCCAATGTCGTCATCAAACTCGGCGCGAGCGCCGTATTCCACGTGACGTCGAATCCGTTGGCCACGTACGGAGACATATTGAACGCTGTAAAGTCGGGAATGATTTGGTGCATCAACCAGATGAAGTTCAGCAACAGCATGTCGACCGACTGCATGAGGACCTTCAACGGTCCGTCTTCAATGGCCACCTGCGGGTTCAGGTGCATGATCAACCGGTACCAGTTCTCGAAGGGACCACCCCCTTTGAATTCACCGCCGATCATCTGTTCCATCAGAACGCGGAAATCCGTGTTCCCCAGCAGAACAAAAGTAAAGACCAGCAGCGTGGCTACGGGACCTTTGACGAAACAGCTGGCCGTCACGCCCAGGACGACAATCAAGGCCATCATCAACCAGGTACCCAGGAGAGCCTTACTGTAGCCAACCCAGAAGGGGCGGTCTGGCATCCGGATGAAGAGGTCCGGCCGAGCCATCCCCAGGTACTGTCCCGCGTCGAGGCATTGCACTTCAATGGTCAGCGTTCCATTGTCGACAAGGTCGTCGTACAAGTCGTACGACTTCATTTCTTTCGACACTTCGTCGTACTGCGACAATTTGCGATCAATGGTCTGGACGTTCTCGCTGAACTCATGAATTTCGAAAGCGGGGACTTTCACCCGCAGATCGGTCGTGGGGTTATAGAAGCCGTATTGCACCAACAACCCGGTCCCCATGTTTCCCTTGTGGGTTCGGAAGGCTTCAAACTTCGATTCAAGAACCAGCTTGTCGCCGACCTGCTCGGGAGTGACACCTTCAAACTTCCAGATGCCACGGGCTTTCGTCGCCCCTTCGACATAGCTGCGGAAGTCCCAGATGTCGCCCGTGTTGACCCCGCTGCCCGGGTCACCTTCGCGGTCGAGATAACTCAATTGGCCGTACACCGGAACACGGCAGATCAGGTAAGCCTGGCGAACGTCGGTGGGAACCTGGCGATTGATCCAGATGTATCCCACGACACCCATCACTACCAGGACTCCGGTCCCCACCAGAATGAAACCGATCATCCGGCCGAGGACGACTTCGACACGACGAGCTGGCTTGGTGACTACGGTATGGAGTGAGCGAGCCTTGATGTCTTCCGGCAGGCCCCAGCAGGACAAGAGCAGAACGACGGGCAAGATCAGCCAGCTGATAGCCGTCAGCACAAAGCTGACGTAAACCCGCGTCTGCAATTCGGGCCGGTCATTCGAATTAGTGATAAACCAGCCGGCAAACATGAACAGAATCGCAAAGACCACAAATACGAGCAACGCCCGCCTGCGGACGGCTTCCCGGATCGTCAACTGGGCCAAGGCCCACAGTCGGCGGGCCGACAGATCAGCCAGATCGCGCAATCCGGAAAAGAGATTGCCGAACACAATTGCCGGGCCACGAGACCCGGCAGACAATACGGCTGCAATCAGGCAAATGCTGAATGCGAGGAGCGCGAAGGAAGCCACGGTAATGGCCCACTGCACGATCGCGGCCGTCACTTGGTATGGGGCTGGATCAAACGACATGACTGATCAGTCTCACCAGATACAATGTTTTCTCAACAGGCTCCGACGAATTGCCGGAGAAAACGAAATATTTATTTCAACGGCCTTGTCCGCTGCCCCACTCTCTGTTTGGA
>CALJUK010000748.1 GCA_937975745.1 uncultured Planctomycetaceae bacterium
GGTAAAGAGCTGGTGGCACGCCGCATTCACGAATTGAGTTCCCGAAAGGACCACCCGTTCGTGCCGGTGAACTGCGGTGCCCTCCCCGAAAACCTGGTTGAAAGTGAACTCTTCGGCCATCGTCGCGGTGCCTTCACCGGAGCTGACGCTCCCCGCAAGGGCCTGCTGGAGGTGGCCAACGGCGGGACGCTCTTTCTGGATGAACTGGGCGAACTCGACAAAGCGATGCAGGTCCAACTGCTCCGGTTTCTGGAATCCGGCGAAGTCCGGCGCGTAGGCGAGAACGAAGCCTTTGAGGTCGACGTCCGCATCGTCTGCGCGACGAATCGTGTTCTTGAGCAGATGGTCGGCGAAGGGACATTCCGCGAAGACCTGTTCTTCCGCGTCAACACCTTCGAGATCGATCTCCCCCCGCTGCGGGCTCGCAAAGATGACATCACCGAATTGGCGTTGGCATTGATCTCACGGCATCTCAGGCGTCGCGTTGAAGCAGATATTCTCGCTCCGGACGCCATCGAGGCGCTGCGAAATCATCAGTGGACCGGCAATGTCCGGGAACTGGCCAACTGCCTGGAGCATGCCGTCATCCTCTCGGACGGAGACATCATCCATGCGGAGGATTTGCCCTCCAGCGTGAAGCGCAAACGACCCGCTCGCGAGTCGATCGGACTCCACGATCTGGCTACTGAGGGCGTCGGCAAGACACTCCGGGACATCGAGATGGAAGTGATCCATCGAGTCCTCGAGAAGAACCAGGGAGACAAGCCCCGAACGGCGGCTGAGCTGGGGATTGCCCTGAAAACGCTATACAACAAGCTCAACCAGCACAACTCACGAATCGCCGGCTGATACCAGCGAGGCAGACAACAGACGCAACATTTCCGCAAAGTCGGCGATCTGTCGTCAGAAATCGATTCGTGACGGGCGGTCCCGGTGAGTTTGCCCCTCCGAGACCAGCCCGTCGTTCAAACCGTTTGCCTTCAGCAAGGCATGGGAGATCAGTACTTGCGAATCACCCCGGTGACGACGCCGAGAACCTCGACATCGTTAGAGTAAATCGGCTGCATTGTCGAGTTGGCAGGTTCCAGGCGGATGCGGCTGGGTTCGCGATAGAACCGTTTCAGAGTCGCATCCTGACCGTCCACCAACGCCACTGCGATTTCGCCATCCGAGCAGACGCTGGTCCGCCGGACAATGACGTAGTCGCCGTCGGCGATCTGGGCGTCGATCATCGAGTCCCCCTTGACCTTCAAGCAGAACCGATCCGATGAGTCGAACAGACTGCTGAAGTCGACATCTTCATCCTGCTGTTCCGCCAGCACGGGACGACCCGCGGCAATCTGGCCTGCCAGAGGAAGCTGCATCCGATGCTGTGGCTTGTCTGCGAGCTGAATCGCACGCGACATGTGCGATTCCCGTGTGATCAGCCCCTTCCGCTCCAATGCCTTCAGGTGACACATGACGCCATTCGGACTGCGGATCCCAAAGTGTCCGCCAATCTCGCGCACTGTCGGTCCGTATCCGCGGTTTACGATCTTGTCGCGGAGAAATTCGTAGATTTCCAACTGGCGCGGCGTAAGCGAAGCTGTGTTCGAAGCCATGAAACTAAAGTCTCCGTGTGTTTGGACACTAGATCAAAAGACAACCCGTGAAGAACACCACGGCTGTCCACCGACTACTGGGCCCTATCATTCTTCTCGCAGATGCCAGAAAGGGATCACGTTTACTCACTCAGTCGCGATCAATCACCATCACGCGGCAACCAAGGTGTAGCACCGATGACTGCTGTTTACCACTGTGAACGACTCGCCTCAAAACTTTCCCCGCCTTGAACGACCGTCCGTCAACATCCCTTCCCAAGCTTCATGGTCCGTGGAGCTTTGTGATTAACATCACGAATGTGAGTCATGAAAAATACTAATATACTACTGTCTATAGTTCAATCGATTAAATGCGACATTTTCTACAATTTTCCATAAACTCTTTCACAGAAAGGCGTAACAAAACTGTCTACGAGTCACTTTTTCCTTCAGATCGACTCGATCAACAACATGTCACCACTACTCACACAGTTTCACACATGAACGCGGCGTGCAGGTTTACCTGCAAGTTTCTGCAGGTCCATGCGTGGTTACGGCGACACTTTTTGCAAAGGTGCTGTGAACTGGCGCGCGGACTGGCGCCATGAACTGGTGATGATCTTCGACTCGCGTGTCCACCATAATGCGTTGCACAGACATGGCACATTGCACAGTCATGACGCGTGCACAGGCCTGGCGCGTGACACAGCGAGACTCAGGCGATCATTGCTGGCCGGCCGGAGCAACGGCGCGGTGGCTCGAAGACGATGGTGTGCGCGATCGGCGTGCGCAGCCTGATCGCCAAGCGAACCCGGTGGAGCCAAAGCTTGCACGAACGGAAACCGCTTCCCGCAGCAGCTTACGCAGTCGCTGGGAAGGGACCTATTCGGTCTTGCCTGAAGTCGCCTGTGTGGAAGGCCGACTCATCAACTTGGCCAGTGGTTCGTCGAGGTCGGTCGGGCGTTTGACAACTGCCGCAACGTTGCCCTGCTTGTCGACCAACCAGTAACTCGGAAGGCTGCGGATTCCGTAATAAAGGGCGATGGGATGATCCCAGCCGCGCTGTTCCGGATTGGAGTAAAAAATTTGCGGCCAGTCGAACGCGTTCTCTTTCACAAACGTCTCGAGGGCAGTGGGGTCGCGATCGAGGTTGATACCGACCGTCTCCAGGCCATACGGAGCATACTTCTGGGCCAGAGATTTGAGGGCAGGGAGGTCATTCTCGAAGCGGCCGACTCCGGAAGCCCAGAAGACGACCAGGCGAACGTGGTCCGGGCGTTCGGCCATCTTCCAGAACCCACCATCGAACGTCGGACCAGCCAGTGACAGAGGTTTTCCAACGGCGTCCAGTCGGCGAAGAATTCCCTCGACTAACGCGACTTGTGGCGTGTCCGGATAAGAATCCAGAATCGCCTGATAGCAGGCGATCGCATCCGCCGCCATACCATTCAGTTCACACGATTCTCCGGCCGTCATCAACAGGCCAACACCCCGTCGCGCCTCGTGCGGAAACTTCTCTGCGAACAGCCGCGATTGGTTCGAAAATTCCTGAAGCCAGCGTGGCTCCTTATCGGCAAAGCGATTCGCATTGACGTTCGCGAATTTGACCAACTGGTAGGCCGCTTCCGCCGCCGCTTCCGATTTTGGGGCTCGTTGGTACAGCGAGTCCGCATCGGCGTAGAGAGAATCGATGCTTTCCGTGTCTCCGGACAGGGCTTCCTGCAAGCGGGCTTCCATCAAGTGAGGGACTGCCACCGTAAAGAGTCTCTCGGTCTCGGGCGAACCATGCGTCATGGCGATCGCTTCCGTCGCCAGTTGAATGATCTGCCGATTGCGATCCGTTCGGAACTGCTGGATCGCTGCGACATCGTCCGTCTTGGGCAACGGCTGAACGAGCAGTTGTGTGATCTCACGAAGGATCAGTTCAGGGCTGCCGGGCGCCGGCTGGTTTCCGGTCGAGTCGTTTACGTCTGCTGGCGGAGTGGTTTGCGACAGGGACGCGGGGAGCGCCTGCACGGTTGGACTGGGAGGAGAAACCGCCTGGTCCGACGTGTCGGCAGTCTCGTTGGAAGCACCGCCGCCACATCCCGGCAGAACGGCCCCCAGACAAACAGCCAGAACGAGTCCTCGCAGTGAGGTCCATCGGGCAAGCGCCGGCGTCGTCGCGCCGGTCACCAATGCAACATTGAATTCGTACGCCGCCATGACCGCCCCCATCCATGAGTGCGCTGCAGAAATGTGAGGTCCTCACCGAATTGGACCTTCCCTCGTCGTCAAAACCACGTGATCCCAGAAGCGTTCTCC
>CALJUK010000749.1 GCA_937975745.1 uncultured Planctomycetaceae bacterium
TACGCGGACCGGTTTTTCGGTTGCAGGTCAGTTCCAGGCATCATCCGGAGGCGTAGCCTGAGGAGGATGCCTGGGCCGCAAACTCGGCCGGAGGAACATACCCCAGCGAACCGTGTGGTCTCTCCTCGTTGTATTCTCGCTTCGACATCAACGTCAGCCTCCGGGCGGCTGACAGATTCTCGAACTCTTCCAACACCAGGAACTCGTCCCGCACTCGGCTGTGGAAACTCTCCGCATAGCCGTTCTGCCAGGGAGCACCTGGCTTGATGGACAACGCCTTGATCTCCAAATGGCTCAGCCATCGCTGAATGGAATTCGCCACGAACTCCGCACCGTTAGCACTTCGGCCGGTCACAGGGCTTGCCAGAAGAACACGTACTCCATGAACAGTCGGGCGATTGCGGTCCCGTCGTAATGGTCAAGCCCCTGGATCAGCGGCCAGTAGATGATTTCTGCAACTTGCCGGAACGGCCCGAGCAACCCATGTTCGTCAAGCCACGCTGCCGGTCCCAGGCTCAACGGATAAAGCACGAGAATGACCACCGCCGAAACCACGTGGTTGCGCCAGCGATACCGGGTTGTGGCCTTCTCATCCGTCATGACGATGTTCCCCCTTTTGGGACGGTCGCGTCGCACCTCGAAATGGTCTGTGCCCGGCTGGTGTGGTCACTGCCAGCATTCGAAGTAGATTTCGACGAATTTGTACGGTTGGCCGTTCTCGTCCGCCATCAACCAAATCAGCGGTGTGTAGAAAACTCTCAGGGTCTGCACGACAAATCCGTCGTAAGAGCCAAGCCATCCACGAGCATACAGCCAGGTAAGTGGCCCGGCACTGAGCGCGTAGAGCAACAGCGTGACCGGCAAAGCCACGAAGGGAAAATGCCATTGCCGCCGGGACTTCGAATCGTTGTCACTCATGCCGCCGATCATACCAGATTATTTGGCCGCCGCCGTATAGCGGTACATGTTGGGGAGAGCCGGGGCGAACAGGCCGACATGATTGAACGGCTCGACCGCTTTGCGCAACTGCTGGCAGAATTCGATCACACCGTTCTCACTCGCTGAATTGTCCGCGTGGGTGACGTGTTCAAGTGCGTCGTATTGCTCGCTCACCATTTCTGTCAGCCGTTCGTCGTCGGCACACAGATAGCCGGGAAGGTTTTCGGAAACGGTGTCGGCGGCGGCCAGAAGTCGCTTCTCGAATGTCGTGGCAGCGGCGAAGTAGAGCATCGACCAGGCGGCGAAAAGGCGAAAGTCTCCCAGCGATCGGTAACACCCCGCAACCAGCCGATCGATCAGAAATAGCTGGTCCAGCAGCTCGTTAGAATAGCGGGCCAGCCTGTCTGCTCTTGTCTTTCCAGTCGAAGTCAGCAGAAGTCCGGCAAGGCGTTCGATTCCGGCCAGAGTGTGGGCGTTCCCCGTACTGTGCAGCGGATCGATGAAGCCGGCCGAGTTCGGCAACGCCGCCCAATCGAGACCGGCCGCCGAGGCCCGCAAACGCTGTAGCCGCCCGGACGCCAGTATTTGACCGGGAACGTCGGCCAGCCGGGGTGTCCCCAGGATGTCATGCAATTCGGGATGTTGCTTCACGACGTTCGCCCACCGCGCGTCTGCCGATTGATGGGCCGCGACATCAGGCGACACGTAGCCCAGGCTGGTCAGGTCGTTCTCGAAACGAATCTGCCACAGCCAGCCATCGTCGAAAAGATGGTGAATGACCGAATCGCGGCAGGGATAGGGATGGTCGGCGGTGGGAACATTGTGGAGAGAGAGCCAATCGCCGATCGGTTGCGTATCCCAGAAGTGACTGTAGACGGCTGACGAGCGTGTTCGCAGCTGGCCGGTGATGTCGGCAACCTGCAGATGATTCAGCAACAGACCCGCCGAACCGCTGGCATCGATTACAAAGGCGGCGGACAACCGACACGGCCGATCCGCCTGTTCAATCGTGACCGTCCAGTTATGTTCCCGCAGATGTTCAATCTGCCGAATTTCGGCCGCTTCGAAGAGTGTCACACCCCACCGCTGAGCGACGGAAGCGAGAAGCTGATCGACATCAGGGCGATACCACTGCGTGTCGGCCACATCGCGAGAGGCATTGGCGGCTACAAGTAGTTCGTGCCGATGGTCGTCCGGTTGAAAACCGTGTGGTCCCGCGTGCCAGAAGTAGCTGAAGCCCCGCTTGCAGCCACACAGCACGTCGGGATAAGTCTCTCGCCAGCTGCCGAACCGACACAACGGCCGGAGTTCCGGGAGGTCATACTGTTTGGTCAGCACCCGTAGCAACAGGTCTGCTGCGGGTGTGGAGGACTCGCCGATGGCGAAGCGAGGATGCCGAGCCCGATCGACAACGGCGACTGACATTCCCTGCCGACTGAGAATCGTCGCCAGCAAGCTTCCGCCGAAGCCCGAGCCGATAAGCAGCACGTCAAAGTTGCGATTGCTGGTCATGGGCGGCACCGGAGACAGGTGACAGGGGGCAGGACGATCTGTCGCAAATTCATCTGGCGAAGTCGTGCGAGCCGTCTGTCCCGACAATGATTGCAGGGGAAGAATTGGGCGGCGTCCCACAGGTCGACAAACACGCGGCCCGGTCCGATCGCGAGTCCCCGCTGAAAGACGTCCTCCAGTGAGGCACCATTGGGCGGAGTGAAGTGTGCCTCTTCGGCCAGGCGTTCCATCATGCCGTTCCCCACGCGTGTCGGAATGACCGAGCAGCAATCGACACCGCGTTTGAAGGCGTACTCAATCGAGCGCCCCGTCCACTCGGTGATCTCGGACTCGTCCAGGAACGGCAGACCGTGCAATAGAAAGGCCCGTGTACGGATTCCAGCGGTGTGCAACTCGTCGGCAGCCGCGTCGAAGTCGTCCAGAGTCATCCGCTTGTTGAGCGTGGCCAGCATTTCGGGATGGCAGGTTTCCAACCCGATCGCGATTTCCAACGTTGCCGGCGCGATGAGATCGCGGAACTCGCGACAGCTGGCATCGCAGAGTTTGGGGTGGTTCTCGACGATCACCGTGTCGAACGTGCGGACCAGGTTGGCGATGGGTTCCCAGGCATCCCGGGGAATTGCCTGGCGATCGAAGAAGTTGCCACTGTTGTAGAGCTTCACCTCGCGAGCTGGTGGAAGCTGCGCGAGACCCCAGCCAACCTGCTCGACGATGTCATCTGCTGTGACGGAGTGTTCGAACGTGTTCTTCCAAAGGTCGCACATCAGGCAGCGGAACGGGCACTCGCGATTGGATAGAAACAGTGTGGCCACGTCGACAACTT
>CALJUK010000750.1 GCA_937975745.1 uncultured Planctomycetaceae bacterium
ATCCGCCGCATCAGGTTGCCGTTTTTCGGCTTCCTGATCTTAACCGCATCAATCCACGGACGGTGCGGCGTGTGCTTTTCTAGTTGCTCCCACCCGTCGACGGCTTGCTCTTTGAGTTCCGCCAGCGAGCCAATAACCTCGAAGTCGCCGGTTTCTTCGTCAACCCAAATCGGCAGAGCCAGCCCCCAGAAACGCTTCTTGGAGATCATCCAGTCGCGCATGTTGGTCAGCCATTCGATCTCCCGCTCCTGGCCGTTAATGCTGTCAGGCAGCCAGCGGATCTGCCGCGTAACATTCATGATGTCTTCGCGCCAGTCCATGTTAATGAACCACTCGTCGACCAGCCGAAAGACCAGTTCGTCACCGGTCCGCCAGCAGTGCGGATAGATGTGCGGGTATTTTTCGACCGCGACGAGCAGGCCACGGCCGGAGAGTTCCTCAAACACGAAATCGGCCGTTGCCGGATCGATGGAGGATGCTCCCGTGAACGAGCCGAAGCCCGGTAGAAAACTGCCATCCTCACCCAACGGAGCGATCGAGACCAGGCCGTGCTCCTTCCCCAACGTATAGTCGACGTCACCGCAACCGGGCGCGATGTGAACGATGCCCGTTCCCTCGCCGGCAACCACTAGCGGACTTCCCTTGGAATCGCGCCCGCCAGCGATCACGCGATGACAATTGGCACCACAGCGATCCTTCAGCGATTCGTCAACCGGCAGACCACCGGGCTGCTGTTGCGCGGGGAGATGATCGAACGGCCCGGTGTACTCCCAGCCGACGAGTTCAGCCCCCTTGAGTGTTCCTTCGACCTCGTAGCCACCTTGCTCTTTGAAGATCTGCGAAATCGACTTCAGCTTGGGAACATCATCGGGCCAGGACCATTCGGGACGACCGAAGCCTTCTTTGAACTCGCGAGCCAAACGCTGAAACTCGAGGTTGTCAGCGGCGAAGTAGTAGACGGCGTTATCCTTCTTCGCGCGAAGTTTGACATAGTCCAACTCCGAATTGACGGCGGCCGCCACGTTGCTGGTAAGAGTCCAGGGGGTGGTGGTCCAGATCAGCAGAAACTCGTTCTCGCGGTCTTTGAGTGGAAAACGAACAAAGACCGATCGGTGCACCGTCAGCTTACGGCCGTCGGCCACTTCCATCTGGCTGTAAGCACTCCCGCCACGACCCGACCAGGGCATGACGTCGTGCCCCTGGTAAACTTTTCCCCGCTCGTGACATTTCTTCAGAAACGCCCAGATCGTTTCGTTGTTTTCGGTCGAGAATGTGAAGTAACTGCCTCCCCATTCTGCATTGCCGAGACGCGCCACGATCGACTCGGCCCGGTCGGCGACTTCCTGCCCCGAGGGGGTCTGAACGCGAACCGGTTCGTCGCTATCGATCGCAGCCGCCAGTGTCCGCAGGGCGTCCGGCCGATCCCAGTCCATCCAGTAGCCCAGGCGAATCGACTGTTCGGTCTGCCGGGCGGCAAACTTCAGAACGCGGCGTTTACACTCGTTGACGAAGCGATCGATCCCGAGTTTGGTGATCTCGTCCTTCGTGGTCGTGCCCAATTCCTTTTCGACTTCGACTTCCACCCACAACCCCTGACAGTCAAATCCGTTCTGGTAGCGCAGACGACGCCCGTGCATCGCAAAGAACCGTTGGTAGGTGTCTTTGTAAGTCCGGCCCCAGGCGTGATGCACGCCCATTGGATTGTTGGCCGTAATCGGACCGTCGAGAAAACTCCAGGGCTCGCCTTGGGAATTCTTGCGGCGCAACTTGTCGAAGATCTGCGCACGGTCCCAGAAACGGAGCATCTCGTGCTCGCCCTGTACAAATTCGGAGTCGCCAACTTTGTCGAACATGCCGTCCGTCTTGTTCTCGAAGGTCTCTGGTGCCTTGGCTGGCTGTCAATTCGCGTTGCATCCGCAGTTTTGAGGCCCGTTCGCCGCTGTCACTCGGTTTCGCCCCGCAGAAACAGGCAGACGCCGCAACACGATTCTGCCGAAAGTCCACACTCCGGCCACCACGTCAAACGCCACGAAAGTGAACCTAGCGGGAGAGGGGAGATTCTACAACGCGCACAGCCCTCCAACCAGCCGTACCGCCCTGTCTTTGCGTTTGCGACGCTCGCTGGCGTGGGCTGAGGACATTCGCCGGAAGACAGACAGCCGCCTGACCAACCGACAACGTGGCGTCGTTCGTTGCGACCTGCCCCTAAAATCATGCAATCGTCGGACCGGTCGCAGGACGGACGCAGGAGCCGTCGAGGAAATCGCACAACCATCAGGCGTTCCCCTGGAGGCCGACAGAGCTGCGATGCCAAGGCGGCCGAGGCGAACCCCGGGGCAGGCTGACTGGCGAAGTGAACGTCGGATTCCGAAAGTGTCATTCTCCCGAATGACCCGTCCGGGGGTGGATCGCCCACCGACCTGCCCGTGCGAGGGACGGCAGAACCGCCAGCAAGTCGCGGAGATTTCACCATCCACCCAAGACGCCCGCCTACAACATCCGGGGCAGAGATCTGCGTTCCTTCTGGGGGACCGACTCAAGAACCCGTTTTAGAACCGTTTGGTGCACGATTTCGACGGAATCCGTCTCAGCGAAAACGAATCATTCCGAGGTTCTGAAATCCCTTCGAGAGGCTGTTTCACATCCGAAAATGTAAAGGTGGCCGACAACGAGGCTTCGACCTGCAATCCGGGTCGAAGCACACCACGATTTCGGGACCGCTTCTAGAAATCGTCGTCGTCATCGAGGTCGTCGTCGTCATCATCGTCGTCGTCGTCATCATCGTCGAAATCGTCGTCGTCGAAGTCGTCATCGAAGTCCTCGTCGTCGAAGTCTTCGTCTTCGAATTCCTCGTCGTCGAAGTCTTCATCTTCGTCGTCGAGATCGTCGTCATCGTCGTCGTCGTCGTCCGGTTCGAAGTCGTCGTCATCGTCCGCCAGCAAGAACTCGCTGGGGAGAATCCCCCCAGAGCGAGGGTATCCCGCGGCGGCGGACGCTTGCGTTACTCGGTTTCCGATTTCGACCGTGAGCATGTCGTCAATCTGCGTGAATGTCATATGCCTGACCTAGCCTCTGGTGTCCCTACGTCCTAAAGAAAATCGACTCGTATGGCGGGACGAACGGTCGACCGAATCGCCCACATCTGCGTCACGCTATTCCAACAATGCGAGGTCGTTTCGAGCAACCTGAGTTCGCGGCTGCTGCTTGCCTTTGTGGAGGCCTGCCCCAGCGACGACCCGATTGCAGTGTACTGCCTGAATTGCACTGCACCGTCGGCAATGCACGATCTTTCTCGACGTTGGACAGCACACCTCATCCAGGGATACGTACGACACCCAACCGTTGTGGCAGTAAGGATATCGGCAGGAGCCCCGCCTCGGTCCCGCTTTGATTAGGATATTTTCAGGGCTTTGTCAAGCGCGAGAATTCTCCAGTTTTTCGGTTCGCACCGATTCTGTTTCCCACGGGTCGAAGCCAGCCCGAATGGACCCTTTCCCTTGAAAACTCCACCTCGGTGGCCAGCCCGTCTTGGCTGCTGCTCCCCGACAGCCGTTTCCCACAGGTGGGCAAAACTCCTTTTGACGAGATCGCGTTGATCCGTCATATTCCCTCGACCGTTTCGTCCGTCGCAACAGATCACGTACGGGATGTCGCCAAGTGCACGAGGTTCACAGAGTTTCGTGCGGCCTTGGGCCAGATGATACGTGACGCAACGCCCTAGACAAGGGACGTTGGGGAGCCGAACGCTGCGGCGCAAGCGGCCGAACCATCGCGAATTCGCCAGGAATGGATTCCCGTCCCCATGACTGCCTCGCCCAACGAACGATTCAAGGACATCACGTTCGCCGAGACGGCCTTTTGGGTCACGCATCGTGGTCGTACCTACGGTCCGTTCGATTACGATTGGAGCGTCGACCTGCGCGGGATCGAACTGCTGTACCAGGGGCAAAAATTCGGGGAAGTCTGCAGCCAGGACGAAATCTTCGCAGACCTGAAGCCATTCCGTCTGCCTCAGAGCGTCTGCGAAGTCGCCAGCATCGTGGTGGGCTGCGTGATCCTGGGACTCGTGCGGGGACTCACACAGCGGCAACGCGACGGTCAAATGGCAGCCGAACTGACGGCACACGGCTACGACCGCTTCGTTCGACGCGATACAGAACTCTGATTCTCATCTCTTCCTCGAAAAGAACCGAGGCCCGGGGTGAAAGCAATCCATCGCGGGTCTTGTCTAAGTTCTTCCGCTCGATTGTCCTTGCGGTTTTGTGTCGCCCGCTGGTTCGATTCACTGGAATCAGCCGTTCTACAGCAGACTGCGCCGAGTCCTAACGTCAGCTAGTGCAGCACGACTGATTCTCGTGTATCTCCGATTCCCGTACCGTGGCGATGCAAATTGCAACCGCCATTCCGGTTCCATTGAAAAACGAAGTGACACCCAAGCAGTGACACCCCTGTAGAATTCGCCAATGGGCAACCTTCTACACCCTTTCCTCTCTTCTATTATCAGTGCCTCTCCGGGACGCTTCAAAATCTCCTGGCGGTAGCACTTACTTGCGGAAGCGCTGACTGAATTGACAGCCTCCCCCTTTCGATAGCGACTCCCGACGCCGAATTGTCCGCTACCAGAATCGATATCGCTCCACCGCCTTTACAAACTGAACATAAATACCGTTATGCACGCAGCTGAATGTGCAATATATTGCACTCCACAAGTTGCACATGACTCTCGAACGCGGGCCAAGCTTGAGAGTTGCTGCAGCATCATGCACGCAGCCGACACATTCGAGTCTGAAACCGCATGACGAGTATCAACGGTGGCCCTCCCATCACTGCTCGCAATTCTTTTCGCGCTCTGCCGAGCGCCGGGCCCAGCTTCGATAGCGCGATTCAGAACCCCTGGTTTCAGTCACTGATGGACTCGTTGCCAGCGTGCGTCGCGTACATCGACCGGGACGAGCGGTATCGGCTCGTCAGCCGCTTGTATGAGAACTGGTGCAAGAGACCCCGTTCCGAGATCATCGGCCAAACAATCCAAGCCGTTTTTGGTAGTGCATTTCGGCAGAGGATTTCCGATCACCTTGCGGAAGCCTTTGCTTCCGGTCAGGTCCACTCGTTCGTCGAGCAGCAGATCCGCTATCCGGACGGCGATGTCCGCGACGTCAAGGCCACGCTTTCTCCCCACCGCGATGATTCCGGAAACGTCGTCGGTCTGTTCGTGCACGTCACCGATATCAGCGAGTTAATGACGACACAGCGACGCTTCGCGGCAACACTCAAGGCCGGCCGCGTCGGAAGCTGGGAGTGGAATGTTCAGACGGGTCACTTCTGGTGGTCCGACACGATGTGGTCGCTATTCGGCTTTGCCAATGAGGACCACGAAGGATCGCTCACGCGATTTTTCGCCAGGCTGGTCCCGCCTGATCGTCGTCGCTTGCTGCGACTGATGCGATCTCCCGAGACGGCTCGCGTCCTGGACGAAGACTTCATGATTCGCCTGCCGAACGGCGAAGAGCGTTCCCTTCGGTTCCGCGCGACCCTGCAGTTCGATAAAGATGGGCAGCCAATCGTTGTCGGGGGGACTTGCGCTGACACCACTCGAATCAAGCAAAGCGAGCAGGAGTCCATCCGCAACGAACAGATCGCCCGCGCACGACTGCTGGAGTTGGAGCAAATCTATCGGCTGGCACCTGTCGGACTCGCGTTGCTCGATCGTGACCTGAGATACGTCAAAATCAACGACACGCTGGCCCGAATCCACGGAGTTCCCGCCGAAGTCAACATCGGGCGAACACTCCACGACTCGATTCCCGCGATCGCCAATGAGGTCGAATCCCATTTTCGCGACGCAATCGACACGCTCCAACCTGTACTGAACCGCGAAGTTCGGGGAATGACGAACGCCGATCCCACCCGGGAACACGTCTGGCTGGAGAGTTACCTTCCGTTGGTCGGGCCCGACAATGAGATCCTGGGCGTGCAAGTGGCCGTGCAGGACGTCACCGAGATGCGACACGCCGAAGCGATGTTGCGCAGCAGCCACGCCAAGCTGCAAGCCCTCAGCGAGCGGTTGTCGCTCGTTCTGGAATCGCTGCCGATGTGCACCTTTACTGTCGACATTGATGATCCACATGCGAAGTACACCATCAACCAGAACTGTTGCACCATCTTCGACTTTGGCAACCAGAAGCAGACGTGGAACCGTCAGAGCTGGCTGCAGCGGGTCCACTCCAAAGACCGGGCTGACGTCGAAGCAGCGATCGACCAACTGCTGCAACAGGGTACAATGGAAGTCACTTACCGCTGGCAGGTCGCCGACGGAAGTTATCGCTGGATCACCGAGTCGGCCCGCCAGGTTACACTGCCTGAGGAGGACGGTCACAGGCACCAGATTATCGGGATGTGGCAGGATATCTCGGAGCGCAAACAGGCCGAGCTCGACCTGCACCACAGCCTGGCCGAATTGGCTCGCATGGGACGACTGCATCTCCTCAGAGACCTGTCGACGGAAATCGCACACGAGTTGAATCAGCCATTGACGGCAATCACGCTGCAATCGGGAGTTGCCAGGCAACATGTCAAAGGAGTCGCCAGGCAATGTGCCGACGATGACGTCGACCTTGGTGCACTGCGTTTGGCGATTAGAGAAATCGAAGAGCAGGCGATTCGCGCCGGAGAGATAATTCGAACCTTGCGCGAACTCTCGCGCAAGAGCGAACCCGTTCGCCAACCCATTGCAATCAACGCTCTCGTCGCTAAAGTCCTTCACTTTCTCGACTTCGAACTGCACGCCAAGGGAGTCCGGGTGGAGACCTTTCTGAGTCCGGACGACCCCAAGGTCATGGCCGATCACGTCCAGCTGCAGCAGGTTCTCCTGAATCTTGTTCAGAACGCAATCGATGCACTGACGACTAGAGACGTGGATTCCCGCAATGTAACCATTAGCACATCTGTCCTGGGGAGACGACTCGTTAGAATCTCTGTGATCGATTCTGGGCCCGGTCTTGCCTCTGATAACATGCAAAGCATTTTCGAAAGTTTTTTTTCCACAAAACCCAACAGTATGGGCGTAGGCCTCTCGATCAGCCGTTCGATCGTGACCGCGCTCGGCGGCACGATCGAAGCAACCAACAGCCCAGGGGGCGGAGCGAGATTCGATGTCGACATTCCCTCCATTAAGAGCGATTGACACGATGCAAGCCAAAACTGACGACGGCCTTCTTGAGATGCCCAATCCAAGCACCAGGCGAGTTGTCGTGGTCGACGATGACGCTGCCGTCAGTCGCGCGATTGTCAGCGCTCTCGCGCCGGCGGGGATCGAGGTTGAGACGTATCTTTCGGCAGAAGACTTTCTCGTGAATTGTCGCCGACCGATCCACGGTTGCCTCGTGCTAGACATCAAGCTGCCGGGAGATTCCGGCCTGAAATTGCAGCAACGACTGCTGGCCGACGGGGATCACGTGCCGGTGATCTTCATTAGCGGTCACTCCGACGTTTCCATGACCGTCCAGGCCTGGCAGACAGGTGCCATGACGCTGCTCGAAAAGCCCTTTCGCATCGAAAAACTCATTTCCGAAGTGGAGCGGGCCTGTCGGTTGTCCGAAGAGCGACGTGAACACAAGCAGAGGCACATCCTCTGTCGCCGCAAGATTGACGCACTGACGATCCGGGAACGCGAGGTCCTGTTTCTGCTTGTCCGTGGTTTCTCGAACAAGCAGATGGCTGTCGCACTCAACCGAAGCACCCGGACAACTGACGACCGCCGCCGCCGCTTAAAGCGCAAGCTGGCAGGCGCTTCCGTCCCCAAAACAGTGCCCGTTGTGGCGGCCGCCGGTTACATGACCGAAGCCAGACGCTGGCCCACAATCGACTCGACGTACGACCTTGAGGGCGAATCCTCGCTGAGTGATCTGGACGACATCGAAGAAGAGGAATAGCCCTGCATCTCGCCTGCGACTCCGGACTTCACATCGCATTTCGGATCGCAGACGTTGGGCTCTCAGGCTTGACCGGACAAGCCCAGCCCCGGATGATCGGCTGGTCGATCACCCCCATCGAGTCCGCCAGTGTCAGTCGCGGAATGGGGGCCGGACGGTCAGGTGATTCTGGGAGCCGTGTACCATGACGAAATCGAATGCGCCCCAGGTTGGCATTATCATGGGGAGCAAGTCGGACTGGGAGACGATGCGCCCGGCCGCGGAGATGCTCGATCGATTCGACATTTCACACGAGTGTCGCGTCGTGTCTGCCCACCGCACCCCCGTCTGGCTGACGGAGTACGCACAGACGGCAGCCGAACGCGGGCTGCAGGTGATTATCGCAGGGGCTGGTGGTGCTGCACACCTCCCGGGAATGGTAGCCGCCCAAACTCTCCTTCCCGTGCTGGGAGTCCCGGTTCGCAGCAAAGCCCTCTCGGGACTTGACTCGCTCCTCTCGATCGTGCAAATGCCCGGCGGAGTTCCCGTCGGGACACTGGCCATCGGGGAAGCGGGTGCGAAAAACGCCGCCCTGCTTGCCGTTCGCATTCTGGCCAACCAGAATCCCGAGTTACAGACACAATTGAAGTCGTTCCACGACGAGCAAACTCAGACCGTGATGGACGATTCCTACCTCAAGGATTTACAATCGTGACACGGGAAGTGCTTCCCGGGGCGTCCATTGGCGTTCTCGGCAGCGGGCAACTCGGCCGGATGTTTGCGATCGCCGCCAAGCGGATGGGCTACCGGGTTTACGTCTTCTCCCCGGAGTCCGAGACTCCAGCAGGTCAGGTCGCCGATGTCGAGGTCGCCGCCCCGTATGACGACCTGGACTCCGTCGGCAGCTTCGCCCGGCAGGTTGAGGTGGTCTCTTTCGAGTTCGAGAACATCCCACTACCAACAGTCCAACGGGTCGAACAATTCGCCCTGGTCCGACCCTCGGGTCACACCCTTCACACCACGCAAAACCGACTGCGAGAAAAGACCTTTCTCCGCAACCCTGGTTTGCCCGTGACGCCTTTCTTCGC
>CALJUK010000751.1 GCA_937975745.1 uncultured Planctomycetaceae bacterium
TTTTTTGCTATCATTAGTTTGCTCTTCAACTCATCAGTCTAATCCTTTACTAGTTCGTCATTCATTATTAGAAGTGCCTGCGGCGCGACGACCGTCGCATTGCGGCTTCCTGTCGGCATGGTTGGATCGGGGAAGTCGAACTGTTCGAACATCGTATACAGGTTGTTGCGAATCACCGGCAGGTAGATCGCCCGCCGCAGACTGTCATACTTCGTGTGGTCGACGGAAGTGTGGTTGAACACGAACTGTCGATTTCGCAACGGCACGGTCTTGCCGCCCATCTCCCGATCCAGGCGACCGGAGACAGCCAGCAATGCGTCGCGGATTTGTTCCGCTTCCAGTCGCTGCACGTGGAACTTCCACAACAACTTGTTCTCCGGATCGACACTCGCTGGGTTGCCGGTGGAGTCCGCTTCACTGTCGACGGTCTGGACGGCGACGGACGCATCAGCGGCGGCGAGTTGTGACTGGGCAGCCATCTCGGCCGGATGCGTGGTGGCCATTTGGTAGACTGACGACGACAGAATTAGCCGATGCATGTCCTTGGTGGACCAGCCGTTCTCCATGAAGTGATGGGCCAGCCAGTCCAACAACTCGGGATGGGATGGTCGACTTCCGAGCACGCCAAAATTGTCTGGCGAGGCGACAATCCCTTCACCGAAATGCCACCGCCAGATACGGTTGACATAGACCCGGGCGGTCAGTGGATGTTGCGTGCTGGCCAGCCACTCTGCCAGTTGCAGGCGACCACTGTGTTTCTTGGGAAAGATCGGACGGACAGCCGATATTCGCATCACTTCCGGGAACTCGCGGGCGACCGGCTGGCCCAGGTTATTGTGGCTGCCCCGGATATGGAGCGGCAATTCTGTCAGTATCTCTTCCGCATCGGCGACACCCATGGCGGCCGGTTCGTCAGGCGCGGCGCTTTCGAAGACGCGGGCCACTTCCATCAGACGGTCGTATTCGGCCAACGTCTCCGCATCAAAGGCGAACTCCGGCTTGGGTGGAACGGCCAGGAAGCCGGACGTGTCGTACAACGCTTCGCGGGCCTGTTCCAGCCGTTCGTCTTTCAGGGTCTTCGCCTTGGGATCTTCTTTACGGGCTTCGGCCAGTGCCGTGTCCAAGTCAGCGAACAGCGTGCTGTAATGCTTCCCCATACCCGCCTCACCCCTCTCGCTGGCCACTTCGCACCCCGGGCCGAAGAGCGGATCATCCGAGTGGTACTTCAGGTGCAGACGGCAGTGGTGCAAAATGCGCGGGTGTAAGCCGAGCGGAGCCGCCAGTTGTTCGACCTGCTTCAGCGACATGCTCGGTTCGAATCCGGCTGCCGCGGCGAGATACTCGGCTGCCTTGGACCGGGCTTCGTCCCGGATGCGGGCCATCGCCTGATTCTTGTAAGTCGAGGCAGCCTTGTTCTTCTCGGCGATTTCCGCGTTGACCTTCTTGATTGCTTCGAGTTCTTCCTCGGTCGCAAACGAGTGCTCGTACCAATGCTTGATGGCGCCGGTGCTGGACGTCGCGAACGGTTGTGTACTTTTGAAGATGGCCGCGAGGGCGTAATAGTCGGTCTGTTTGACAGGGTCGAATTTGTGATCATGGCACCGCACGCAGCCAAACGTCATGCCCAGAAAGGTCTTGCCCAGCGTATCCAACTGCTCGTCGATGGTGTCCATCGAGAGCTTCTCGCGGTCGGGCTCGGCCAGAACTCGGGCTCCCAAGGCCAGGTATCCGGTGGCAATTCGTGTTTCGCGATTGGCTTCCGGAAGCAGATCGCCAGCGATCTGTTCGACAACAAAGCGATCGAATGGTTTATCATTGTTGAACGCGTCGACAACATAGTCGCGGTATCGCCACGCATTCCCGAAGGCCAGGTTCTCGTCCAGCCCGTTGGAGTCGGCGTAGCGGGCGACATCCAGCCAGTGACGTCCCCACCGGATGCCGTAGTCGGGAGAGGCCAACAGCCGCTCGACGACTTTCTGGAACGCATCGGGTTCTTCGTCAGCCAGAAATGCGGCGACTTCTTCGGGCGTCGGCGGAAGTCCTGTCAGGTCGAACGTCACCCGACGGAGCAATGTTCGCTTGTCCGCGGGTGGTGCTGGCTGCAGGTCTTTCTCTTCCAAATCTGCCAGAATAAACGCGTCGATGGGTGTCTTGACCCAATCGTTTGTCTTCACTGTCGGTGGCTGGGGATTACTGACCGGTTGGAATGACCAGAAGTCGCGACCATCCTCGACACTCATCCCCACTGGCTTTCCCGTCGAGTCTTCGGTCACCGGCTGGCGGGGATCGGGGAGTCCCAGGGAGACCCACTTTTCGAGGGCCGCAATCTCAGCTGGCTGCAGGGAATTCTGCGGCGGCATCTGCAAATCGCGGTTCTTGTATCGGACCGCCTCGATCAGCAGGCTCTCGTCCGGCTTACCGGGAACGACGGCCGGGCCGCTGTCTCCGCCTTTCAGGATGGCTTCCCGCCAGTCGAGCGTCAGGCTGCCATTGGCTTCTTCTGCGGAGTGGCATTCCGCGCAATGCTTGGCCAGCAGGGGGCGAATCTCTTTTTCGAAGAACTCGACTCCCGCCGGATCGTTGGCCGCGACGTCACTTCCCCCGGCAGCCATTGCGGAGAGTCCTGACAGGCCGATGGCCATTGCCGCCGAAAGGGCCGCGGAGGTCACTCGGCTGATCCGCCGTGATGAACACACTGTTGGCGGGCAACCAATTGAGAACCGTGTGAGGAGCATCTGTGTTTCCTCATTCTGCGTCTAAGGACGAAAGTACGAATTGTTCGTTTGATGCAAGACTATGTCACGCGGGACCAAGTTATCGCGCGGCAACAAGTCGTCATGTCCTTGCGAGATCATGCCGTTGTGACACTATGTCAGGATCCATCTTATGTGGATCGCGTAAGGCGGGATAGAGAGGCAGGTTTCACCGAGTCACTCGTGTTGAACGACCACCGAGCGTGAACGACCGTTGAACACGTGGGAGACATCGGTTCGCGGTCAAGCAAGCATGGTATCAAGGCCAAATCTGTGCTGCCAGCCCCGATCTCCGGGACCGTTGGCTGGAAATCGACTGACCAAGCGTTCCTGCGTCTTCGGAACAATTACCATTCTAGCCCCGCTACGTCTTGCATTCCAGAGGAAAGATCGCACGATAGCAGCTATCTCACCGACTGCGTTGTACTTACCTGACAATATCGCATCGACAACCTGGCCCCGCCACATCGGCCCCATTTGCCCCGGATCGTCGACTACACCGAAATCCAGCCTAGGAGAGACAGCCCGTGCGTATCTCGTCGTTTCTTGTAGTTGTTCCAGTCGCAATCGTTGCCATGCTGCCGGCGGCATTATCTGCACAGAATGCTGATGTCCCGCCACCCGTCGTCATTGATGCCGGGCAACACGAAACCTTGCAGCAGGCCTTTGATGCCGTCCCGGAATGGGACGGCATTGTCAAACTGCCCCCCCGGACGTTCGAGATTACGCAGCCGCTTTTGCTTTCCACGCCCGAGACACGTCTGACCGGTTCGGGACCCGCGTCGCATATCAAGAACCTGAATACCGAGGGGGCCCACGCCCTGCTCGTGCAGCCGAAAGATCGGGACACCAATGCCCGGTCCCGGTTGTGGCGCGTCCAGCTGGACAACTTTCGAATTTCCGGTAACGAGAAAAGCGGTGACGGCATCCACGCGGAAGGGATTCAGGAACTCTATCTCCATGGGGTCTCGGTCGACCATCACGGCGGCCATGGCATTTACGAATTGTCTTGCTCGGAAGACCCGCGGATTGCCGACTCGATTATCACGTACAACAAAAAGGCCGGTGTCTACATCGACGGGGGACACGACATTGTCGTGAATGCCAATCACTTCGAGGAGAACCAGGACGCGCTGGTCTGCGTCGATTCGTTCAATTTGTGCATGAACGGCAACAACCTGGACGATCACCTCGGCAATGGTGTCATAATCGAGAACACTTATGGCTCCGTCGTTTCCGGAAACATGATCGAGGAGTGCAATGGAACGGCCATTATTCTCGATCGCAATTGTTACGGTGTTACGTTGTCAGCCAATGTAATTGCCCACGACATGGGGGGCGGCATCGATCTCCGCGACGCACATGGTTGCGCTGTCTCGGCCAACACATTCACGCTGATGCACAAATTCGGAGTCCGTGTCAGTTCCCAAAGTGGCCGCATTACGATCGCGGCCAATAACTTCTCGAACAGTTACGTCGGCGACGGGAAGATCATCCGCAAGCTCGAACACGAGAACCCCCTCCAACTCGATATCGGTCATGGTGTCCTGATCGAGGACGCCAAGCATGTTGCCATCACAGGGAATATTTTTTCTGGCCTGGATGGCCCGGCATTGAAGACCGTCGGCGCCTGTCAGAAAATCGCCCTTGTGGGCAATGTTGTGACGGATCTGCATCGTCGGCCGGAAGAGGGTTCCTCCAGAAAGGCGTTCGAGATTTCCCCCGACAGCGATGTCACGGCCCAGTCGAATCTGACCGACTGAAACGTACAAGCATTGCAGTCTCGGCGGGCAATCCACATCGCCTCTTGCGGCGACGGACGAAGCGAGGGACGCTATGGAAGCCGATTCGTACAGTTAACCGGCTCTTGTACCCAGGATCACTCCCTTACCTAATCGGCTACCAACAAGAGGATGTTCGTAATC
>CALJUK010000752.1 GCA_937975745.1 uncultured Planctomycetaceae bacterium
ATGATCGACACCGCATCTTCGGGACAGCGGCGGAATCATCTGTGCTGAGGCGGAGAAGTCGCCAAAGTCAACGATTCGGGCCGCCGCCAACTCGATCCCCGCAGACCCTGGACACTTCGGGCTTTCCGGATGAGTCAATCGGACAACAGAGACTTCGTCTTCCTGGAGGGAGTGGCCGGGACAGGCAAAACCGAACTCCTCTTGGACGAATACCGCGATGCTTTGGTAGTCGGTACGCAGGCGGCCGGTCCGGGTCGGACACTCTGGCTGACACCCAGCCGCAACAGTCGGCAGACGGTACTGCAATCCCTGTTTGAAGGAAGACTGAAGGGCTGCTTCCGCCCGAATGTCTTCACCTTTGAAGCCTTCGCCGAGCAAATCCTCCGTGACAGCGGGCAACAGGTGGCACTCATCTCTTCCGGGATGCAGCGTGCCCTGTTGCGACGCATCATCAGCGATCTGCATTCCAGTCATGACCTCGTTTACTACCGCGGCATTGCTCACACATCCGGATTCCTGGACACGGTCCTGTCGCTGATCTCGGAACTGAAACGGATCGAAGTCTGGCCCGAGGACTTTGCGCGGATGTCGGCTGGCTACCGCGAAAATCGCCGAGATCGAGAACTGGCTGGGATCTACGACCGCTATCAGAGCGAACTACAACGCCTGGGGTTGTACGATCACGAGGGACGCTTCTGGTCGGCCCGGTCAGTGATTCGTGAACATGGGTTGGGACCGTTCTCCAATCTCCAACTTGTGATCGCCGACGGTTTCGCCGACTTCACGCAGACGCAATATGAAATCCTGTGTCGTCTGGCGAAAGAGACCGTCCGCATGGTCGTCTCGCTTCCGGGAGAATCCATCGGCAATCGCCAGGAACTGTTTGCCACGCCGATCGCAACGCGTGAAAAGATTGAAGCGATGCTCAAGGGAAGCACGCCCATTCATATCCAGTCGGCCCAGCCGACCAGCCAGCTGCCCCTGCCGGCCGTTCGCCATCTGGCGGAGCACCTGTTTGGCAATCCCCGTCAGATTCCGCTGGCCACGGATGCGACCGGCCTGGAGATCCTCGAAGTTCACGGGCGTGCCAACGAGATTCCCAGCCTTGCCTTCCGTGTGAAGCAGCTCCTCCTGTCGGGTGTCCCGGCCGAGAATATTGTCGTTGTGTTTCGTCGCATCGGTGCCGATGTCCGCACCATCATCAGCGACTTTACCCAAGCAGGCGTTCCTGTCAGTTGCGAGCGGGGCGAACGACTTTCCGGCACGCCGCTCGTCCGTGGATTGCGGGCCGTGCTGCAACTGGAACAGTCGAACTGGGAGTTCGACTCGCTGATGAGTCTGCTGCATTCCAGCTACTTCCGCCCCGACTGGCCCGAGATCGACCTGCCGGCATCCATCGCCAGCGTGTCGGCAACATTGCGGATGTTGAAGCTTTCGGGAGATCGACAGGGGATCCTGGACGTAATCCGGATAGTCTGCGAGCGGGACGCGGAATCGGACGCCGCAAACCGAAGTCCCAGAGAGAATGAAGCCGCCCAGGGGAGGGGGCAATCCGCTCAACTGCTCGGGCGACTTTCCGACGCGTTGCAGCCGTTGCGAGAATCACACACTCTGGAGGGTTGGGCCAAAACGTTGCTGGCAGTCGCGCGGGAACTTGGCATGGCGTACGACGCGATGTCCACTCTGGAGTTGCAGCGCGACGATGTGGCCCCCGACCCGCTGAATCTACGCGATCTGGACTTACGCGATACTGAGAGTTGGACGCTGATCGAACGGATTCTGTTCGACGCCGCCCGGTTGGATCAGGGCTGGAGCACCCATCAGCGCCAGCTGTCCCTGTCGTCATTCCGCCGCGAACTGGACGAACTGCTGGGGGGGACATCGCTGAGCCCGGCCCGCAATTCAGCCGGTTGCGTCCGCATTCTCGAAGCCGCCCAGGCTCGAAACATTCACGTCGACTACCTGTTTGTCGCCGGTCTGACGGAGGACAGTTTTCCGTCCCGTCACCAGGAAGACTGCCTGTACGGCGAGGGAGACCGGCAGGAACTTAGCGCCCACGGTGTCCGACTCCGAAAGCAAGACGCCCACAACGCCGACGAGATGCTGCTGTTCTACAGCGTGATCACCCGGGCCCGCCGTGGTTTGGTTCTCAGTTACGCATCGGTCAACTCGGCCGGTCAGCCGCTGTTTCCCAGCCCGTATGTGCAAACTCTCATTGAATCCTTTCAGAAGGGGGTCATCCAACGGACACCGATTGGCCGGCTCGATCCCGTTCCCGATTCAGACCATCTGCTGACGGAGTCCGATCTGAGAGTGACGGCCACATTGCATGCCATCGAGAAGGATCCGGGGTTATTCTCCAGACTGCTGGAGCGGCCCGAACTGGCTGGCACACTGCGCAACATTGTCGCGGCTGCAGAATCAATCGGTGCCCGGACACAAACATCGGGGTTTACGGGATACGAAGGACTGATCACGCATCCGCGGCATCGAGCCATGCTGCAACAAATGTTTGCAGCCGATCATGAATTCAGCGTCTCCCGACTGGAAACCTACGCCGAGTGCCCGTTCAAATTTCTGCTACGTGACGTCCTGCACATTCAGCCGCAGGACTCGCCGGTCATTGCGACCGATCGGCTGTTCCGAGGCTCGATTCTCCACCGTGTCCTGTTGGAGCTCCATCGTTCGCTGGCCGAGACAGAGGACATCTACGATCACGAACTGCTGACGACCCGCTTTCGCGAGCTGGCAGACCGAGAGCTGTCCCGCCAGCCGATCAATTCACCGCTCCAGCGAGCCATGCTTGAAGTCGAACGCCGCGTGCTGCACATTTGGGCGTCCCGCTTCGCCGATCAGTCCAGCCGATATGTCAATTCGCTTGGAGACGATTGGTCACAACCGCCCCGGCCAACGTATCTCGAACTTCCTTTCGGCCGTGCTCCTGATGAAGGAGAGGACCGCTCGGCGTATCGACTGCCGGCCATCGAATTCGGGGAAGGACCGGAGCGGACGCGTCTGCAAGGACGAATCGACCGGGTGGACGTCGGTCAGAACGAAGGTCGCCCAGCTTTTCTGGTGATCGATTACAAAAGCGGAAATCCCAAGCGGTTCAAGACGGACTCGATCGCCGACGGGAAAACGCTGCAACTGGCGGTCTACCTGGTGGGCCTCGAACAATCCGCCCGGTTCCTGGAAAACGCCACGCCGTTTCAGACGGCCTACTGGAGCATTACGGCGGACGGCTATGTCGCCGGTCTGTCAGGAACCGGGGGAAGACGGCAGCCGCCAGCCCTCAACGAAGAGCAACGTCAGGAGTTTCGCGAATTACTGCAGCAGGTGGTTCCACGGTTGGCGGCCGGCATTCGACGGGGCGACTTTCCCGTTGCCAGCCAGGACAAGGATTGCACCAAGTATTGCCCGTACGACACCGTCTGTCGCATCACCGATCTCCGCCCGCTGGCGGTCCCGCGGGCAAAACTCTGGAACCCGGCCACCGGCCAACCGCTGGGAGACGCTCCCTGATCACGCCGCGATCCCTGATCACGCAGCACGGTAAGACGGACGGCTGATGTCGACACAAACCCGCAATTTAACAGACGAGCAACGCTCTGCGATCACCACGACGGAGGTCTCGGTCGGGTTGTCGGCCGGTGCGGGGTGCGGCAAGACCTTCGTCCTGACCGAACGCTTCCTGGCGAATCTTGGCCCCGAATCGGGACGCGACCCGTTGCGGCGGATTGTGGCCATCACATTCACCGAGGCCGCCGCACGGGAGATGCGGAATCGGATTCGGGCGGCCTGTCGCTAACGTCTGGTTACGGCCAACGAGGAAGACGTCGAGCACTGGCTTGGAATTCTGCGTGGTCTCGATAGCGCGCGGATCACGACAATTCACGGCTTCTGTGGGAGTGTCCTCCGCCGATACGCCGTCGAAGCCAACATCGACCCCCAGTTCCAGCAGTTGGACAAGACGTCGGGAGATGCATTCGTCCGCCGGCTGGTGTCCGATCGGACACGACAACTTCTGGCGGCCAGCAGCGAAGCGTGCCTGCAACTGACGGACCGTAGCGATCTGGCCAGACTGCAGGACATTATGCTGGCGTTGCTGTCGCAGCGTTTCCGCCTGGAACAGGATCAGTTCCAGAATCTGACCGTCGAAGAACTGGCCAACCGGTACCGCCATTTCTGGTGGACACAATACGTTCCCGCCCGCCTGCACGAGTTGGGCGAGCATCCTGACGTGCAGCCGTTACTGACATTGCTGCAACAGCACGAAATTGACATCAAGCGGATGGTAGAACGCCGCCAGAACCTCCTGGAATTGCTCCCCGAGATCACCAATCCCGAGGGTGCCGCCGACCGCCTGCCAGCCATCGCGGAGAACTCCACCGTTCAGTACGCCACCAGCAAGGCCGCATGGCCGTCGGAGCAACTCTACGAAGAAATCAAAGAGCGGATGAAGAACGTCCGCGAGGAGATTACCAAGCGAGTCCTCCCGCAAACCTTCGACGTCACCGATGCCGACTTTCATACTGCTGCGACCGACGCCCTGCTGTTACTGGAGTTGGCAGAAGACATTATTTCGACCTATGAACGGGAAAAGCGGGACCACGGCGTTCTTGACTTCAACGACCTGCTGATCGCGCAAGCGATGGCCTCACACGGCGTCAGGCAC
>CALJUK010000753.1 GCA_937975745.1 uncultured Planctomycetaceae bacterium
CCCCCAGCCCCTTGCTTGAAGACTCCATTTACAGAAAGAACGTTACACGAACAAACGGATCGCAACTCGCGTGCTACACCCTCTCCAGATAGTACGCAACAACAAACGCCCGGACGGACTGAATCCAAATCCTGCTGCTGAAGTGCGACTTCCGACGGAGACGTGCGCGCCCGGAAAGCAGTTCCTGCCGAAGAAATCGGCAAGGAGAGTGTCCCGGGCGGAGACAAGGGAAAAGCAGATCGGCGACAATTCCCGGGTCAGCGTTTCGCTCCGCCACGAGTTTGGCTTCTGCGGACAGCATTGGCATTGGCTTCGACTGCGCGAGACGGTTACCACCGCCCTTGCCCGGCTATTTTGAAAGACTCCGCAGCAGCCATATGCTGACAGTCAGAACCAGGCTTAACAGAATGCAGGTCGTCAGGGGGAAGTAGAACCGGAAGTTTTCCCGCTCGATCGTGATGTCTCCCGGCAGTCGCCCCAACCAGGAAATCGACGGAACCAACAGCCAGACCAGTCCGATGACGACAGCGACCACGCCAATCACAATCAATGTCCAGGCGGGGTGTTGCATCCTGCGAGATCCTTTCCCATGAAAAATCTGTTCGAGAACCTCCCCGACCATCTTCCCGAGGAACTCGTCGAGGTCCTCGCCGAAAGCCGACAGGTCCGCATCGAGCGGATTGTCTCCACGGGTCACGTCAGTCCGAACGGGTTCTGGTACGACCAGGAAGAGCACGAATGGGTCATTGTCCTCCGCGGCCGGGCGAAGCTTCTTTTTGAGGGAGACACGGAACCACTCGAATTGCATTCCGGTGATTGCGTCGAGATCCCGGCCCATCGGAGACACCGTGTCGAGTGGACGACCACCAGCGCACCAACCGTCTGGCTGGCGGTCTTCTACACGTGACGCCATGTGCGTGATCAACTGACGATACAGGCGTGATCACCGGGTCCGAAGTGCGTTCTGTTTGTCTCGGATGAATTCCATATGGTGCGGAATGTGGTTGGTGATCCGCCGTAGCAGTTCTTCCAGCGTCAAAGGACCATCGACACGGTGAGTTCCGCGTCTCTGGAAATCCTGCGGTTCGAGCGTTTTCAAAATGCTGAGCACGTGGGACCGGATTGTGACGATCGTTTCCAGTTCGGTTTGCGTGGCCCGCGAATCGTACGCCAACCGCTCGGCAAACTGATTCGGGTCCATGCCAAAAAAGGACGGTTCGTCCTCGGCGATCACCCGCTTCATACGATCCGAGTAGACCAATTCCGCGTCCGCCAGGTGGCAGATGACCTGATGTGTGGACCACGTCCCCTTGATCGGTGTCGCGTGCAGTTCTTCGGCTGACATTCCCCGGACAAGTTCCGACAGTTGCACGGGTCCACTGGCATAATCTGCGATCAACTGTTCTTTCATTCTCACCTCTCTTCGAATGCGTCTGAACTTCCAGCGGTTCCGCCGAAGCTCTCACCGGCCTCGCTTGTGGTGTCACGTTCATTGTGTCACGTTCATTGTGTCTCAATGACCGCCCTGACGCTATGCTGGCAGGATCGCAACTGCTTCGACAATTTGACCGTAGAACGCCAATCATGCCGATCCAACTCGCCTCCGAAGATCCCTCAGTCCGCGGCCAAGCTCCCCTGGGACAATCTCCCTACGTGGCGGCCCGATATGCGGCTGCGATCGGACTGGTGGCCAACCTGACCTTGGGCATTGCCAAGTTAGCGGCTGGCCTGATGACGGGGATGATCGCACTGCTTTCGGACGCGGTAAACTCGCTGGGGGACTCACTCGCTTCAATCACCGTCTTGTACGCACTGTATGTGGCCGAACAGCCGGCCGATGCCGAACACCCGTACGGTCACACGCGTGCCGAAGCGATCGCCGGGTCGAACATTGCTGTCGTGTTGATCCTATCGGCAGTGTTCGTTCTGTGGGAATCCGTGGAGAGCTTGTGGACCTATGATCCGACTGCCATGCTCCGCCGGCCGCCGGTCTGGACGCTGTGGCTGGCCGGGACAAACGTGGTCATCAAGGAACTGTTGTATCAGTACAAAAACCGCGTCGGTCGGCAGACACGTTCCAGTGCCGTCACCGCGACAGCCTGGGACCACCGGGCCGACGCGTTGTGCGCGTTTGCCGTACTGATTGGCCTGACGGTCGTCCGATACGGCGGCGATGGCTTCTACTGGGCCGACGAAGTGGCCGCAATTTTTGTGGTGGTGATGATCGTCTGGTCGGGCATCGTGCTGTTTCGCTCGACTGCCAGTGAATTGATGGATCTGCAAGCCGACCCCAAAATCGTGCAGGCGATTCGCGATGCCGCCGGCAGTGTCGAAGGTGTGGCCGCCGTCGAGAAGCTCTGGGTCCGCAAGACGGGACTGCAGTACCTCGCCGACATCCATCTGGAGGTCGATGCCCACCTGACGGTAGCCGACGGGCATCAAATCGGCCATGCTGTCAAAGATGCGCTGCAGCGTCAGTACCCCGAACTGCTGGACGTGCTGGTCCATCTGGAACCTCATCCGCATTTGCATGTGCGGGGCAAAACCGACAGGTGACCTTTTTCGATGTCCGGCTGGCGTCCGAAAGAGTGATCGTTGGCCGTAAGATTTGACGCTTTCCGCCACCAAGACGTACGACAGGATTCCGCAGTGTGCTCACGGAAACATCACATCCCGGATGGCGCGTCATGCTTGTATGGTTCGCGATCCTCTTGCTTCTGACGTTGGCGGTGATCGGCCTGACAGCCGTCCTATTGGTTGGCTTGTCGTACTTGATCGGGACACCGCTCGTCCCGCTGGCATTCCGTTACGGTCTCTGGCTGCAACCGACTGTCTGGGGAGTCGGAACGGTGGTCGCCGATCGAAGACATCGGTCGATCTCGCTGACATTCAGTTTGATCGTCATGGGTGTCGCGACCTTCGTGCTCCTCCCCGTTCTGCTCTATCTGACCGTAATCGTGGCAACGGGAGGATTCCAAACAGTCAGATGATGATGGCAACCAACCTTGCTCGCGTAATGACCGACTCGCCAGGCGATCCCGTCGCTCTTACACCGATTTCACAATGAAGGCGGGCCAGCACTGATTGGGAACATCCATGTCAATACGACAAGACGTCGAGAAGCCCAGCCGTTGCCCGTGGGCCAAGGGCGATCTCTCGACGGCCTATCACGACCAGGAATGGGGCGTGCCGGTGCATGACGACCGACTGCTGTTCGAGTTTCTGATTCTCGAAGGGGCCCAGGCCGGCCTCAGCTGGGACACGATCCTTAAGAAACGGGACAACTACCGGGCCGCGTTCGATCAATTCGATCCTGCCGTCGTAGCGAAATACACCGCGAAGAAGCAGGCCCATCTGCTGCAGAACGAAGGCATCGTCCGGAACCGGCTGAAGATCGCCTCCGCTATCGACAACGCACGGGCTTTTCTCGACGTGCAGGAGAAATGTGGCAGTTTCGACGCTTACGTCTGGCAGTTTGTCGACGGCGAACCTCGGCAGAACCACTGGAACGCGGCACAACAGCCGCCGGCCAAGACGACCGAGTCCGACGCACTCAGCAAGGACCTCAAACGCCGTGGATTTCGCTTTGTCGGAAGTACAATCTGCTATGCCTTCATGCAGGCCGTCGGGATGGTCAACGACCATCTGACCTGCTGCTTTCGGCACGGCGAGCTGCAACCGGGCGATTCGCGTCCAAAGTGACCTGTTTCGAGCCTCCGGCGACCGAAGGACCAAGTTTCATGAGACAGGAAGATGAATCCCTCGTCACCCGCATTCGCTCTCTTATGAAGCACCGCCGGGGCTGTACCGAGCAGAAGATGTTCGGCAGCGTCTGCTTTATGATCAACGGCAATTTGTGCGTCGGGCCGTGTAAGAGTTCTCTCATCGTCAGGCTCGACAGGGAGCAGCACGACAAAACGCAGTCGGAACCCTACGTCATGCCGATGGACATCACTGGCAAGGTGATGCGCGGCTGGGCAAGAATTGAACCGGCCGGAATCGAGACGGACGACGATCTGAAGGCCTGGATCGACCGCGCCGTCAAGTTTGTGCGAACGCTGCCCGCGAAGGCGTAACCACTTTGACCGCCGATTACGCCTGGCCGATCCAGGCGAAGCGTGGCTGGCGCGTGCCATTCACCTCGACGGTTTCGGCGAACATGCGAAGCGGGCGAACCCATAGCCCGCGGTCACCATAGTCCTGCCGGTAAACGACCAGTTCCTCTTCGGTTTCGCTATGACGGGCCACGCCGAGGACGATGTACTCGTTCCCCTTGTAGTGCCGATATCGACCGGGCTGCAAACTCATGCCAGATGGGTCCACACGTCGTCTTCCTGTTTACGGGGGCGATCACTGATTCCACTGGTTCAACGCCTGGTGATAGGCATTCACATCATCAGCCGACAGATCATAGATGGCGATCGAGTGCCCGACGAATTGGACCGGGTCGAAGAAGCGGAAATAGCCGAACTCATCCAAGTCGACGGCCCGCCAGTCTCCTTCCGTGTTGCGAATGACATGCGGTCGCCCCTGCACGAAATTGAGGCTGACTGCGTAGACACCTTCGGCAGGCATCCGGGAGGGAGGGGCCGGCAGATTCATCTCGAGATGAGCCGGTGGATACGATCCGAAATAGGCCAGCCCATCCCATTTCACGTCGTTTTCTACAGTGATTCGCTGCAGTTCGTGCAAGGACTGTCCCCAGTCGAGATTCGAATCGACGAGCAGAAATCGTCCCGCATCCGGTCCACCAGCCAGTTCGTTGAAATACGTCAGATGGTCCGGCGCAAATCTCAGCGAGCAAAGACTCACCACCACGACACTGACCAGGGCCGCCGGGCGTAACAACCGGCCGGAACGTTGCTGCAGCAAACAGGCCAAGCCACAAGCGGCGTAGACAATACCGAACGGGTAGATCGGCAACAGATATCGAGATCCCAGCTGATTGGCGGAACCGGACGCCAGACCGAAAAGCACGACGCCCAATGGCAGTGTCAGCAAAATGAGCAGGCGACTCGATCGATCGGCAACCGTTTTTCTCAACAACAGAACGAGCCCAACGACCGACGCCAACTGTAGTAGATGCGGAGTCTTGTACAGCCAACATTTGTAGTAATAGTCGCGAAATCCGCCCAGGCTCCAGGCTCTTTCCAAGTAGACAGGCTGCGGCAGTTGCATGAACGCAAACAAGCGGTCCAACCCGAGCAGATAAGCTTCGGGAACCGGAATCGGTAACCAGCCAACAAGACCGGTGGAAATCGCAATACC